>QHVW01000926.1 GCA_003223675.1 Acidobacteriota bacterium | reverse complement strand
TCGATAGTATGACGCTCGATGAGGTTTTCCCAGATCCTAGGCTACCTTTCCCTGCAAGAATTCGAACCTGGAATAAGAAGCTCCTCCAAAACCCTACTCCCCCTCCCCACACCGCGGCTCCACCCACACCCGCCCGTCCCGCGCCGTGAGCACGTACGCGGCCTCGGGCCCCCAGGTGCCGGCGGCGTAGATGGGAAGGTCGGAGTGCCCCTGCTCGTCCCAGTACTCCAGGATGGGCATGACGATCTTCCAGGCCTCTTCCACCTGGTCGCGGCGCATGAACTGGGAGGCGTCGCCGTTGATCACGTCGAGGAGCAGGGTCTCGTAGGCCTCGGGCTCGGGCATCTTGAAGGCCTCTTTGTAGGTGAAGCAGGTCTCGACCGCGGCGAGGCGCATGTTCGAGCCCGGACGCTTGGCCTGGAAGCGCAGGGCGATGGTCTCCTGCGGCTGGATGCAGAGCAGCAGCCGGTTCGGCTCCATCTCCCCGATCGCCGAGGAGGGGAAGGACTGGTGCGGCACCGGCCGGAACTGGATGCAGACCTCGGAGGCGTGCATCGGCATCCGCTTGCCCGTGCGCAGGTAGAACGGCACGTCCTGCCAGCGCCAGTTGTCCACGAAGAGCTTGAGGGCGACGAAGGTCTCGGTGGTCGAGTGGTCGTCGACGCCGGTCTCGCTCCGGTAGCCGGGCACCTTCTCACCGTGGATCAGACCCGGGCCGTACTGGCCGCGCTCGACGTAGGTGTGCACGTCCTCGGGCTTCAGGCGGCGGACGGCCCGCAGCACGTCCACCTTCTTGTTGCGCAGCTCGTCGGCGTCGAAGGAGACCGGCGGCTCCATGGCGATCAGGCAGAGGATCTGCGTCAGGTGGTTCTGCACCATGTCGCGCAGGGCGCCCGCGTGGTCGTAGTAGCCGCCGCGGGTGCCCACCCCCTCCTCCTCGGCCACGGTGATCTGCACCGAGTCGATGTAGCGGCGGTTCCAGAGCGGCTCGTAGACCGAGTTGGCGAAGCGGAAGGCGAGGATGTTCTGCACCGGCTCCTTGCCCAGGTAGTGGTCGAGGTCGTGGCCGAAGGGCTTCTCGAACACCAGGCGCGGGCGTTGGGGATCGGCAAAGCATCCGGAGTCGTGGAGCTGCTGGGCGATGAGCTGCATCACCGTGGGCGGGGTGGCGAGATAGAAGACGCGGGTGGCCGGCTTGCCCGCCTGGGCGTCGAAGGCGGCGAGGTCGTCGTTCAGCTTCCTGAACGCCGTGGCGTCGGAGAAGTCGGCCCGCAGGTATTCGACGTGGGCGGTGAATTTCCCCCAGGCGTCGTCCTGAGCCTTCCCCTGCCGGCTGAAGCGGTCCACCCCCTCGCGCAGGTGCTCGAGGTAGACGCCCTGCTCCGTCTCCTTCATGTCGAGGGCCACGATCTTGAACGGCTCGGCGAGCGACTTGTCCAGCCAGAGGTTGTAGAGGGCCGGGATCAGCTTGCGCCAGGCCAGGTCGCCGCCGCCGCCGAAGATCACGAATGCCGTCGGATTCGCCGTTTTCGCCATCAGATCCTCCTCTAGGTCCTCAACCCCAGCGCCTCGAAGGCCGCCCGCGTCCGGTCGAGGTCGCGGTGCCAGATCTCGTGCATCCCCAGGCTACAGGCCACTTCGGCGAACATGTGCCGGTCGTCGACGTAGACCACCTCCCCCGGCTCGGCCTGGGCCACGTCGAGGGCGATGCGGAAGATGTCCTCGTCCGGCTTGCGGAAGTGGACGTAGCTCGAGACCACGAAGATGTCCACGAATTCCTTGAGAGCAAACCGCTTGATGCGGTCGGCGGTCAGCTCCCGCCCCTCGTTGCTCACCACCACGATCTTGAGGTGGTTCTCCGCCTTGATCCGTTTGTAGAGCTCGATCATCTCGGGGAAGCACCGCGCCTGCTCCACCATGAAGGCGACCACCTGGTCCTCGGTGAAGGGGCGCGGCTCCCAGAAGACAACCCGCTCCAGATAGACGGAGAGGCTGATCTTGCCCGCCTCGTAGGTGTCGTAGGTGAGGTGGTGCCGCTCGTCCATCTCCTGGGCGTCGATCGAGAAGCGGGAGGCGACGAGCTGGCGCAGGCCGCGGTCCCAGCCGTTGGTGAGCAGCACGCCCCCCAGGTCGGTGAACAGATGGGTGATCATCGCCCTCCTCCCGAGGCTCCCGCCTCTTCCATCCGCGCGGCCGGCGCCGCGGCCAGCAGATCCTGCAAGGCTTTTTCCGCGGCCTCGGCCGTCACCACGCCGGCCGGCAGATAGGCCACCATCCAGGCCCGGCGGGTGTCGGCGGTGACCTTGACCCGCTGGCTGTCGGTGATCGGGGTGCCGAAAGCGCCGTCGCGGTCGGCCAGCAGCGGCTTGCCTTCGAGGTTGAACGGGCCGCGCAGCGATTCGTAGCTCTCGCCGGGCCGCCCCGCCCGCAGCGTCACCGGCGGGGTGAAGCTCCCCTCGGCGGCCACGCACGCGGGGACGGCGAGCGTCACCGAGAGGCAGTTGTTGAGGTCGACGAAGGGGTGGATCGCCGGCAGCTCCTCCCCCTTGAGCAGGCGGCGGAGCAGCGCCTCGGAGGAGGGGCGGTAGCGGGTGGGATCGCACCCCGCGGCCCGGAAGAGCGACCGCACGGCGGCCACGGTGGGATCGGCGGACAGGGTCTCCAGGCTCCATTCGGCGCGCGCCCGCTCTCCCGCCTGCCGGCGCAGGGCTGCCAGCGCTTCCTCCCGATTCGACGAGGATACCGGCAGGATCTCCAGGCGGACCCAGAAGAGCTCCCAGCCGCTCAGCTCGTGGGTGACGGGGAACGAGACCGGCCGCATGGAGGGGGATCTTGACACAGGAATGCCGCTTGCGCGGAGACCGAATTGGGATCAGACTTTTAGGGTCATTGCAAATTGAACCCATCCAGAGAGGAGTCGAGCTATGGCGGATAAAAAGCAAGCGGATTCGAAGCCCTCCGCGACCACCGTCGTCGGCGAGGAGAGAGCGCCACTCACGACCCTGGCCCTGGGCGAGGAGCATGCCATCACCACCCTGGTCGGCGAGCAGGTCCATCCGCACCCGGACTACGCGGCCGCGGTGGCGGCGGGACAGGAGTCGACGACCGTGGTCGGCGAGAGCTGGCAGCCTCTGATGTCGACCACCGCCACCGGCGAGGAGAGCGGTGGCGGACCGACCACTACGGCCACCGGCGAGGAGGCGTTCGCGGCGTCCCTGCCCCAGGTGCCGGCGACGACCACCGCGACCGGCGAGGAGGGGCCCATCCCCACGACCACCACGGCTACCGGCGAGGAGCAATTCTCGGCCTTCGGCGCGGCCCAGTCGATTCCGGTCACCACTCTCGCTCTCGGCGAGGAGGGGCCGACCACGACCGTTTTCGGAGAGGAGGGCCCGGGCCCGACCACCCTCGCCGTCGGCGAGGAGTCGGCGACCACGGTGGTGGGCGAGCAGCCCCAGGCGGTCGCCACCACCACGGTCGTCGGCGAGGAAGGGCCGGTCGCTACCACCACGATCGTAGGCGAGGAGGGTCCCGTTGCCACCACCACGGTCGTGGGCGAGGAGGGCCCGGGGGGCGGCGGCGGCCCCTTCGGCCGGTTCTAGATGAGGCCGGGTCCCGAGGTCCTGGTCGCCGGCGGGGACGCCGACCCCAATCTGGGGGCCCTGCTGACCTGTCTCGCGAGCCGGGGGGTGGACCACCAGGCCCTCCTGGTGGGCGCTGCCGCCCACCCCCGCGTCACCTGGGATCTTGAGGCCGACGCGCTGCGGATCGACGGCGAGGAGCGCCGGCCGGCCGCGCTATTCATCCGCAGCGACGTGTTCACGGGGCTCGCGGCCCGCCGGCCCGAGCCCTTCCAGCGCGCCGCGGCCTGGTACACCACCCTGGCCGGCTGGGCCCTTTCGCACCCCGAAGTGCGCCTGCTCAACCGGGCGAGCGCCCGCCAAGTCACCAACAAGCCCGAGGTGCTCCACCTCGCCCGCGGTCTGGGCTTCGACGTCCCGCCGACGCTGGTCACCAACGACCACGAGCTGCTGACCGCCGAGCTCGAACGGCGTGAGATGATTGTTAAGCCGGTCAACGGCGGCGACTTCGCCCGCGACCTGCGGGAGGTACTGCCCGGGGCGGCCACGGTGAACGGCAGCCTGGCCTCCCCCGCCATCGTCCAGCGGCGCCTCGTGCCGCCGGAGATCCGGGTCTACCGCATCGCCGGCCGCTGCTTCCCCTATCAACTGGTCGCCGACGCCCTCGACTACCGGACCACCGCCGATTGCCAGGTCGTCCCCCTGGAGGTCTCCGATCTGCCGGAGGGGCTGACGGACAGGCTCGCCGCGCTGATGGACCATCTGCAGATGGATTTCGGCGCGGCGGACCTCAAGGCCTGCGCAGAGACTGGACGGCTGCAGTTCCTGGAGATTAACAACAGCCCGATGTTCGCCGCCTTCGACGCGGCCTCCGGGGGTCGCCTCACCCACGCGCTGGCCGATTTCCTCTGCCCGCGATGACCGCGCTCCCGGCGATCTTCCGGTCGCTGCCGCCGGGCCTCTCCGTCTCCGAGCTGCGCGACTGGATCTATCGCCATGGCTTCGCCCGGCCCGCCGGGTCTCCGGCCCTGGTAAGGCCGGCGGCGGAGGATCTCGTTCATAAGCTCTCAGCGGCGAACCAGGGGCACGACGCCTGGATCCCCGGCTGGCGCGTGGAGGAGGCCGGGCCGGACGGCGGCGCCGTGCTCTCCCGCGGCGGCCTCCGGCAGAGGGCCCGGGCCGGCGACTATGTGTTGACCTTCTCCGAGGATCTGCCGCCCCGGGCCGGCTGCGCCGCCACCCTGCGCCACCGCCGGGAGTCGCTGACCCTTCAGGCCGGGGTCTACTACGCCTTCGGGGATGCCTTCCCGGAGCCGGGGGTCCAGGGGAGCACACTCCGCCTCTACTTCCACGCCGCCCAGGAGAGCGCCGTGCCCGTGTTCGCGATCCTGACCGCCGAGTTGAATGCCGCGGGGGTGCCCTTCACCCTCAAGACCATGCTTCGTCCCGACGAGGGGGACCGCGCCGACGCGACCCTGCTCTACCTGCCGCCGCGCCGCTTCCCGGCCTTCGCCGCCGTGCTCCGGCAGTCCTCCGAGCCTCTGGGAGCCTGCCTGGCGCCGGAGGTCCCCCTGTTCACCCGGCCGCTGGCGCCGGGGATCGGCCTGGCCGAGAGCCCCACCACCGGCGAGAGCTTCGGCATGCACCGCTGCCGCCTGATGGCCGAAGGGATCGTGGAGGCCTGGAGCGCGGGGGGCCGGGATGAGGCCGCCCTCCAGGAGAGCGTCCGGCGGCGGTTCGCGGCGGAGGGGCTCTCCCTGGACCACCCCCATCTCAACCCCGGCGGCGTGGACGTCTACATCCTCGAATCCTCATGATCCTGACTGCGGACAACGTCCTCGCCTACCTTGCCGGGAAGGGGCTGGCGGACCCCACGGCCGCCTGGACGGTCTCCGCGCGGCTGAGCCGCAACCGCAACTTCAGCGCCGCTCCGGCGGCGGGCGGACCGGGGCTCTTCCTCAAGCAGCTCCGGGTGCTGGCGCCCGAGAGCGTGCTGATGATGCAGCGGGAGGCGACCGTCTACTGGCTCTCCCAAAACGATCCGGATTTCGCCGCCCTCGCGGATCTGATCCCTCCCTACGTGCTCTTCGACGGCCTGCTCAAGGTGCTCGTGGTGGGTCTGGTGCCCGTCGCCCAGGGCCTCCTGCGTCCCCAGGAAGAGTCGTGGGGCTTCCCCGTCCCGCTGGGCGAGAGCCTCGGGCGGGCCCTGGCGGCCGTCCACCGGGAGGCCGGCCGGCGCATGCGGAGCGATCCGCCGCGCGCGGCCTTTCCGCTGGAGGTGCCGGGGATCTTCACCGCCCACCGCGGCGGCCCGCTGGTGCGCTGGCTCGGGGCCGGGCAGATGCGCCTCGTCGAGCGGGTGCGGGAGCATCCGGTCCTGGCGCCGGCCCTGGACCGCCTGGCGGCCACCTGGAGCTTAGACGCCTTCACTCACGGCGACCTCAAATTCGAGAACTGCGTCGTCTCCGCCGGCGGCAGCGAGCCGCGGATCTTCTTCGTGGATTGGGAGCTGGCCGACTTCGGAGATCCCTGCTGGGATCTCGGTTGCCTCGTCCAGGCCTATCTCTACGTCGGCCTCCTCCCCGTCCTGGACCGACCGGAGGAGAGCCTGCGGGAGCGCCTGGAGCGTGCCGGCCCCCGGGGAGAGGCGATACGCGCGGCCCTGCGAGGCTTCTGGCGAGGCTATGGGATCGGTCCGGCCCTCCGCGAACGGGTCCTCGGCTGCGCCGCCGCGCGGTTGATCCAGATGGCCCTGGAGGTGATGCACGGCCGGGACGAGCCGCCGCCGATGTCGCTCTCCCTGCTGGAGATGGGAGCGGAGATCGCGGGGGAGCCCGGGACGGCGGGGAGCTCGCTGGGGGTGGCGGGATAACTAGCCTGTCCTGCCGGCCAGCATGGCCACCGCGACGATCAGCTCTCCCGGATCGAACGGCTTGGCGAGGTGAAACCGGTAACCGGTCAGCAAGGCGAGCTTCCGATCCTCCGCGCGCGCGAAACCGGTCAATGCGATTGCCGGCACGTTCCGGCCTTCATCCGCCTCCAGGGAGTGGATCTCCTGGAGGAGCTGATAACCGTCCTTGCCCGGCATCCGGATGTCGCTCAACAAGACATCGGGCTTGAACGACCGCAGCACACGGATCGCCTCATCGGCCGAGCTTGCGGCCGCGGTCTCCGCACCGCGAGTCGCGAGGATCTGCGCGATCACGTCCCGGCCATCCGGCTCGTCGTCGACCACCAGCACCCGGAGGCCGCTCAGGTCGGGCAGCCGGCCGAATTCGGTGGGCGCGACCTCGGCCCGCGGAGTCATGCGGCCACCGTTCTGGTCATCGAGGATCTGCCGCGGCAAGGCGATGGTCAAGGTGGCGCCCCGAAGCGGGCCGGGGCTCTTGGCCCGGACCGAGCCACCATGCAGCTCGACGATCTGCTTGACGATCGCCAGGCCGATCCCCAGACCGGTGTAGCGCCCGCCCGAAGTGCCCTCCGCCTGCCAGAAGCGATCGAAAACATACGGCAGCAATTCCGGATCGATGCCCCGTCCGGTATCCTTTACGCTGATCTCGAGATGGGCGCTGACCCGCTCCAGGGAAACCAGAATGCTTCCCTTCTCGGGCGTGAACTTGACCGCGTTGGAGAGCAGATTGATCAATACTTGTTGCAGGCGGTCAAAATCGCCGAGGACCGGGCCGGCCTGGGGATCCAGCTCGGTTTGCAGCCGGAGGGATTTGGCCTCGGCCAACGGTCTGATGGTGTTGACCGCCGCCTCCACGACCTCTGTCAGGCTCACGGAACGGAGGTCGAGGCGGACGTTGCCGGCGATGATCCGGCTGATGTCCAACAGGTCTTCGATGATCTGCACCTGGGTTTGACAGTTGCGCCGGATCGCATCCAGGCTCGCCGGCACCTTCTCGGGCTGGACGAAACCGGCGCGCAGCAACTGGACGTAGCCGAGGATGGCGGTGAGCGGCGTACGCAGCTCGTGGGAGACGACGGAGAGGAACTCGTCCTTGATCCGGTTGGCGCGTTCGGCTTCGCTCCGGGCTGCCTGCTCCCGGGTCAGCAGATCGTCGCGTTCCTCCTCGGTCTTCCTGCGTTCCTTGATTTCGCGCATCAGCTCGTCGTTGAGCCGGGCCAGCCCGGGCAGGCGGAGCGCCTTGGGGGTAATCAAGGCGAGCGCCACGACCGTCGACCACGACTTCCGGCGGAGCACGAAGTACGCGATCACCAGAGGGATGGCGGTGTAGGCCCCGAAGATCGCCAGATCGGAAACGACGTGCAGCAGGCCCAGCTTCAACGACCAGATGCCGCACTGCCAACGCGGCATGAAACCACTGGTATCGAACACGTCCAGAATGCCGGACATATTGAGCTCCCGCCGCAAGACCGCGGTCCCGACGACACCGAAGAGGAAGAAGCCCCTGGGGTTTGTTGCCCCCGATTCTATCCCGGAGCTTCGGGCCAGGCTATCCTCGCCCGCGCCTCAAGGCCAATCGGTCTGTTCTGAAAATAGGGGGCATGTAGGGGCGGCCCTATGTGGCCGCCCTGGGTGGGTGGGGTCGTAGGGCCGGAGCAGGCCCCCCGCCCAGGGCGGCCACATAGGGCCGCCCCTACGGAATTTTCACCCCTCGTGGGTGCCGCTTGCGGCATGAGGGTCTCTCCCCGGCAGGGGTGGGTGGAGGGATGGGAGAGAGGGTTGGGGAGTGAGGGGCCCTCAGTGCGCCTTCTGCCGCGCCTCGAAGCGGCGGATCAGCTCCATGGTGGAGGCGCTCTCGGCTCCCGGACGCCGGGGGCGGCGCCAGGGCTGGTCCTGAAGCCGCTGCTTCCGGCCCAGGACCTCCGAGACCTTGTGCAGATCCAGGTCGTGGTTGGCCTTGGGGGCATGGAGATGCTCGAGGATCACGCCGACGGCTATCTTCCGGGAGGCGCCGTGCCCCAGATTCCTCGGAACCGGATTGTCCATCGATCGATGCCGCATCTCTACGCCTCCTTCCAGTCTTCTACGGCCCAACCCCTTCCACCGTCCAAGGGCTCATCTGGTTAGACACCGCAAGCCGCCGATAAGTTTCCTGCTCGGGACGGGACGGGCTCGCAAAATCGATGCCGTCCTCAGGGCCCTGGAGAGAATACGAAGACACCGCCTCCTTTGGACGGTTTGCCCCGCATGAATCCCTCAACTATAGAAACGCCCGGCGCCCGGAACCGTTACACAACGGCCTCGCGCACCCTCGCGGCCCCCGCCCCCCGACACACTCACTCTCCCCCCTCCCGTGCTTCCAGCCGCCAAGCGCAATATGGACAATATGTGGACAATTTTGGATTGTCAAGGGTGATCGAGTGTAAATCCCCGTTTACATATCTGGACAGGCCTTCACTTGTTGTCCAAAAGTCAATCGGCGGCACGCCGTTTGCTCAATCCCTTCGCCAAGAGGAGGAAGCAAGATGCACGATCCACAAGCTGATGTCTGGAAGGGAGCCGCGGCAGGGCTCGCCGCAGGGCTCGCCGCCTCCTGGGCGATGACGCAGTTCCTGCATCTCTATGAGAAGCTCTCCGAGATCCACGAAAAGGAGGAGCCCCAACACTCCGTGAACCGGGGAAAGCAGGAGAGCGCCCAGCAGAAGGAGCAGGGGGACGACGCCACGGTGAAGGCCGCCGACAAGCTCTCGCGCGGGCTCTTCCACCACGCGCTGAGCCAGGAGGAGAAGAAGGTCGCCGGCCCCGCCGTGCACTACGGCTTCGGCGCTCTGACCGGAGCGGCCTACGGCGCCTTGGCCGAGATCGCTCCCGACGTGACGCGAGGGGTGGGAGCGCCGTTCGGGACGGCGGTCTGGCTGGGGGCGGACGAGGTCGCGGTGCCGGCCTTGGGGCTGTCCGGTCCCCCTTGGGAGCACCCGGCGTCGGTGCACGCGCGGGCGATCGCGGCGCACCTGGTCTATGGCGTCGCTACCGAGGGGGTGCGACGGCTGGCGCGGCGGGTCTTTTGAGCACCACCCGAGTCCGGGCGCTCCAGGGCTCGTACCAGACGACACCGTCGACGTCCTTGAGATCGACCCGGGACCGGGCCACCTGCGGGAGATCCAGGCTGGCCAGCCGCAGCGTCCCCATCCGCCGGATGGTCCCCGGCTCCAGGTCCACCTGCCAGAGCTCGCGGGGCGCGCCAGGCCGGGAGGTGACCACCCGCAGGACGCCGGGCGCCGGCTGATCGGCCACCGTCGCGCCGAGGACGTTCGCGAAGGGGAAACGTCGCGGCTCGGAGTGGCCGTCTGGAGGGAAGATCCGCAGCTCGTGCTCGTACCTGCCCCGGACGGCCTCCATGACGGCGATCCGGCCGTCGCGCAGGAACGTCCCCCGGGCATGGCCGCTCCCCAGGACCGCCAGGGGCATGCCGGTCCGCGCATCGCAGAGCCCCAGGGCGTCGACACTGCGCGCCAGCAGGCGGTCCCCCGCGGGCGAGAGGCTCCAATCTCGGATGCCGCCGGCCATCGGCGGGATCTCTCCGGTCTTCAGGGGGTGTGGCGCGCTCGCGGTCAGGTCGAGCTCGAAGATCGTCGACGGCGCGCCCACCCGCAGGAAAGGGTTGGCGTCCGCGGATTGGATCTCGTAGATCCGCAGGCGATCGGGCCCGGCGAAGACCAGCCGGGGGGATACGCTCGTGCTTTCGTACCGCGCCGCCGCGACCAGCCGGCCGTCGTCGAGCGAGACGACCGTCAGGCGCCCCTCCCATTCATAGGCGGCGATCCGGCGGCCGTCGGGAGAGAGGGCGAAGCCGGACGGGGCATACCGAAAGGATATCGGGGTCCGCACGGGCTGGGAGCCGGGGCGGTCGAGGTCCATGCGGAATGCGGTGACCGGCGAATCGAAGGTCACCCCGTCGTACTCCAGCCAGACGGCCCGCCGGCCGTCGGCCGAGAATCCGACCGTCGGCGTACCGATCCGATCGAAGGCCTTGAAGCTGGGCAGCAGCCCGAACCGGGCGTGCACGACCCGGCCGGAATCGAGGTCATAGAGGAAGCTGGGGTTGTAGCCGGGCCGCCGGGCCGCCGGACCGTCGAACGCGAGCCAGCGGCTCCCCGGAGCGGCGGCGACGCCGGAGAAGCCCAGGAGATCGCCGGGTCCGACGGCCAGCACCCAGGCGGTGAAGCCCACGAAGAGGAGGACGGCCGCGAGCAGCATCCCCCAGAGCCCCTGGGAGAGCACCCGGTGGGCCCGCCGCAGGTCCGTGCGCCCACGGACCACCTGGAGGGCGCCGGCCAGGACGAGAGCGAGCAGGATGGCGGCGAGCAGGCCGAGCTCCATCCAGGCGCCGATGCCGGGGCGGTCCATCCAGGCCGGGAACGTCAACCGGGGGAGGATCCCTTCGAGCTTCATCCGTCGCAGCGTCCCCCAGACGAGGCCCGCGACCACGGCCAGGGCCGCCAGGTCGAGCAGGGCCCAGGGAGAGCGCGCGCGCACGATGACGCTCACCGCGTGGACGGCCGTGAGCACGAGGAGAAGGAACGTGGCCCAGGCGGCGATGAGACTGCCCCCGGTCACACTGATCACGTTTCCCACCCCCCAGATGCCCTCGAGATTGAGATTGCCCCCCACCAGGACGGCGGGAGCGAGGACCAGGATCGCGCCGCCGAAGATCAGCACCAGGGCGGCGGCCATCTTCCCCGCCCAGATCGCCCAGCCGGGGAGCGGCCGGGAGAAGTAGAAGCCCAGCCGCCGCTCCGCCAGATCGCCGGCGATCATCGAGCTGCCGAGGAAGACCGCCAGGATGGCCGTCAGGAGCAGCGCCATCCCCAGCGCCAGCCCACCCTGGAGATCGGCGAGCGTCACTCCGCCCGGCCGGATGCCCGGTACCAGAGGCAGCAGGGCGGCGATCAGACCCAGGGCGAGCGCCAGCAACCCGAGCAGCCGGCGCTCGAAGACCTCCCGTCGCAGGACGGCGACGAAGCCTCTCATTCGATCACCTCCATGCCGCCCGTGAGGGCGATGAAGATCTCCTCCAGGGTGAGCGCGCTGACCTCCGGCCCGTCCTCCGCCGGCAGGTGCTCCTCGGCGTACCGCGAGACCACCGCGTCGACCTCCCAGCCGCGCGAGGCCACGGCGACCGGCGCCAGGGGGGCGAGCCGCCCGACCGCCGCCTCCCGCGAGCGCGGGAAGCTGACGCGGCGGAACCGCGCCTTGAGCGCCTCCATCTCCTCGTCCAGCACCAGCCGCCCCTCGCGCAGGATGCCCACGCGGTCGGCGATCCGCTCCACCCCGGCGAGGTCGTGGGTGGTGATGAAGACCGTCGTCCCCCGGTCGGCCAGATCGCCGATCAGCTCCTCGAAGACCGCCTTGCGCGCCACGGCGTCGAGCCCCAGGGTGGGATCGTCGAGCACCAGCAGG
>QHVW01000502.1 GCA_003223675.1 Acidobacteriota bacterium | reverse complement strand
CCTTCCCGTCCGCGAGGAAACCGGCCCCATCTATCCGAAACCTACCCGAGCCGCCCCTGCTTCCGCAGCCGGTCGAGGTGGGCCAGGATCTGCCGTTCGGCGATCGGCCAAGCCTGCTGGGGGACGTCGTCGTAGACCGCGGGGAGCATCTCGGAGGGCCGGCGTTTGCCCGCGCTCCAGGCTTCGAGGATGCGCCCCTCGCGCCAGAGCCGGTGGTCGATGTACTCGCGGAGCTTCTCGACGCCGTTCTTGATCGCCGGGCCGTGGCCGGGGAACAAGGTGCTCGGCCGCAGGGACGCCAGCTTCTCCAGCGAGCCGAGGTAGTCGTCCATGTCCCCTTCGGGGGGATCGACCACGATCATGCTCACCCCCGAGACCATGTCGCCGCAGAGGAGCGAGCGCTGCCCCTCCTCCAGGAAGCAGAGATGGCCGCGGGCGTGTCCGGGTGTGTGGAGGATGAGGACGGAGAAATCGTCCCCCATCGCCACCCGCTCGCCGTCCCGGAGCTCGCCGTTGACCCTGACCCCCCGTCCCGCCAATCGCTCGGCGGTGAGGGGGTGCGCGAGGACCGGCACGCCGAGGGAGGCGCGCAGGCGCTCGACGCCGCCGACGTGGTCCGGATGGTGGTGGGTGAGCCAGATGGCGGTCACCGTGCGGCCGAGCCGCTCGCGGGCGGCGGCCAGGGCGACTTCGAGCCGGTCGAGCTCACGGGCATCCGAGGCGCCGGGGTCCACCAGCACGGCGTCGCGGACCCCTAAAAGGTAGGCGTTCGTGGTGACCGCCGGCGGCAGGGTGTGGGTGAGGAGCGGGAACATCACCACTCCCGGGCGCATCTCGATGCGGCGGATGGGTCCGAGATTGGTCTCGGCGGGATCGCGCAGGCGGTCGAGGCCGCGGAGGGGGCCGTCCTGGCTCAGCACCTCCAGGATGTGGAGGATGGGCGGCGCCGCCAGCACGTCGCCCCGGCGCCACGCCTCCAAGGCCTCGGCGGGGTGAATCCAGGAGCCGTATTCGAGCTCTCCCAAGTGGACGGCGGGCTCGGAAGGCGCGTCCGGCGGCCATTCCAGGAGGAAGAAGCGGTTGTCGAAGCGGATGGGCGCGAACGGCGGCGTCACCCAGCGACCGGCGTAGACCAGGGGGGAGGCGTCGAGCTTCACGCCGAGGGTCTGGAGGACGTCCGGAAATTTGCGCTCGCCGGCCAGCAGGGCCCGCCGGGGCTCGACCGTATCCTCGGGATCGACGGTGGGGGAGGAGAGCAGGATGCCCGTCTCCTCGAACAGCTCGCGCAGGGCGCAGGCGGCGAGCCCTGGCAGCAGGTCCGGGCCCAGCTCGTCGAGATCGCGTAAAGACTCGGGGAGGCCTGCCGCCGGAGGAGCGTCCGACGCGAGCTGCGGCGCGCCGGAGACCGGCAGCCCGGCATCCGACTTCGACAGCCCGCCGCCGGGGAAGGCGTGCCATCCGCCCATGAAGGCCAGCGCCTCGGCCCGTTTCACCCAGTAGACCTCGACTTCGCCCGGGCCGCCCCCCTCGACGCGCCGCCAGAGCACCACCGCTGCCGAGACCCGCGGCGGCGGCAGGGCGTCCGAGCCAAGGGGGGTTCCCACGACCTTCTCGTAGACGTTGCCGGACGGATCGCTCGCCATGCGGCGGCTTATATCACGGCGGGTGGGCTGAGCAGGGACAGCAGGGACGCCAGGGACAGCAGGGACAAGGAGGGCCGACCTCGGCGCCGGATTACTGTCCCTGGCGTCCCTGCTGTCCCTTATGTCCCTTCTTCTTTGGCTTGGCCCTCGCCTTCTCCTTCAAAGGGCTCTCCTCCTTGAGGTAGCCGAGCCGCAACATGACTTTCCTTACAAGGGCGATGTCCTTTTTGGTGGCTCCTACCCCTCTCATGATCTGCTCGGCAGTGGCGGGTACAACGATGTGTTTCTTCGTGCGCGGCTTTTTAGGTTTTGTGAGCTGCTCTCCGGCACCAACAGGCACTGTCACAGTACGCTTCGGCACAATTTAATCCTCCCAGAGCAAATAATCTACCATCCCATTTCCCTTGATGACAAGACGGGCAGAAGCCATTCCCTTCCCATCCGGAAGCCTCCGAAATATCCCCCCCAGGGTCGCCAGGTTGGATAGAATGGCGGCGCGCCGTCACCCGGCTGTCATGGATCGGACGGCGCCGCCAATCCGGAAAGGAGAGCTCCTCGATGAAGCCGCCCGAGATCATCCGGCTGACCTCCGGCAAACGGGTCCTGTTCCTGACCAAGGATCCGGACCTGGTTCGCCGTCAGTTGCGGGGCGAGCTGGACCTGCGGATGGAGGATCTGCGGGTCGAAGACCTGCTCGACGACATCAACACCGATGCCATGACCCCGGCCTGGGTCTGCTTCAGCCACCGGCCGGAGGACATCGCCCGCGATGCCTACGCCGGCCTGATCGTCGACGGCAAGCTGGGGAGCTCCCGCGAGACCGCCGTGCAGGCGGAGAAGTGGTCCGGCATCCGGATCGCCGTGGCCGCCTCCTTCGCACCCATCCACGCCCGCAACAACATCAGCCAGGGCGTGCTGATGGCGGACCACGCGATGCTCGAGCGCCTCCAGGCGGGGGAGGGGATCCCGCTGGAGGAATTCTGCCAGGGGTGGGACCCGATCACCCGCATCGTCATCCGCGAGGGGGGGCTCTTCCCGTTCTCGAAGGCCCTCGCCGCCGGCGAGATCGAGCTGCCCAAGCCGGACACCGGCCCGCGCCCGATGACCATGGCCGAGAAGATCCTCGCCCGCCACATACTGGGAACGGACGCGGGACCCCGCTACGTCAAGCCGGGCGACGCCGTGGTGGTCTCGGTCGACGGCGGCTACTCCCATGAGTTCACCACCGCGCAGGTCCACCATTTCCTGGAGCAGGAATACGGCAAGGATTACGTCGTCAAGAACCCCGGCAAATTCGCCGTCTTCGAGGACCACCTGATCTACGCCGACGAGGTGCCGAAGATGCGCGCCTTCGTCGACAAGATCGAGACCCTGCGCGAGCTCCAGCGGGAATTCCAGCGCCACACCGGCGTGCGCGACTACTCGGCCAAGGACCGGATCTCCCCCGGCATCTGCCACGAGGTGGCCCGCGAGCAATTCATCGATCCGGGCGACTTCATCCAGGCCACGGACAGCCACACCTGCATGGGCGGGGTCAACAACGCGCTCACCTGGGGGGTGGGGGCCACCGAGTACGCCGACCTGATCCACCAGGGGTTCACCCAGGTCGAGGTCCCCGAGTCGATCCGCTTCGAGCTCACCGGCAAGCTCCAGCCGGGGGTCACGGCCAAGGACCTGATGCTCTATATCCTCCTCAACCACGCCCGGCCGCAAGCCACGCTCGACCGGGTGATGGAATTCACCGGGCCCGGGATCGCCACCCTGTCCATGGACGAGCGGGCCACGCTGACCAACATGGCGACCGAGTGCGCGGCGAAGACGGCGATCGTGGTCGCCGACGACGAGACCTGGCGCTGGCTGGCCGAGTGGCGGCCGGGGATCGACGTTGAGCGGCTGAAGGCGCGCGCCGTGGCCCCCGATCCGGACGCCGAGTACGCCGGCGGCGTCCACGCGATCGACCTCTCGACTTTGCGGCCGATGGTGGCCCATCCGGGGGACCCGGACCGCGGCATCCCGTCCGATCCCACGAACGGCGCCTGGATCGACGAGATCGGCGACGTGCCCATCGACATCGCCTACGGCGGGAGCTGCACGGCGGGGAAGATCGACGACCTGATCTTCTATCACCAGGTGGTCAAGGAGGCGGTGGACGCCGGCGTCAAGATCGCTCCGGGCGTGCGGTTCATGATCCAGTGCGGCTCGCAGGCGGTGGAGAAGTTCGTGCGCGAGAACGGCCTCGCCGACACCTTTGAGCGGGCGGGCGTGCAGCTCATCCACCCCGGCTGCGGCGCCTGCATCGGCTGCGGCCCGGGGGTCTCTGAGACGCCGGACGAGGTCACCGTCTCGGCGATCAACCGCAACTACAAGGGGCGTTCCGGTCCGGGCAAGCTCTGGCTCGCCTCGCCGCTGACCGTGGCCGCCTCGGCCTTCACCGGCCGCATCACCGCCT
>QHVW01000154.1 GCA_003223675.1 Acidobacteriota bacterium | reverse complement strand
GATGTTGACCGCGGTGATGGCCGCGCCCTCGATCGAGGAGAGCAGGCAGCGCCGCAGGGCGTTGCCGATGGTGGTGGCGAAGCCCCGCTCGAACGGCTGGGCCGTGAACCGGCCGTAGGTCGCCGTCAGGGTCTCGGTCTCGGCCTCGACCCGCTTGGGGCGTTGAAATCCTTTCCAAAGCATATGTGAGCTCCTTTCCTGGGATTCGACGGGCCGCTCAGCGGCTGTAGAGCTCGACGATGAGCTGCTCCTGGATCGGGAGCTTGATGTCCTCGCGGACCGGCAGACGGAGCACTCGTCCGGTCGTATTCTCCGCGTTCAGCTCCAGCCAGTCGGGGACGCCGCGGCCGCGCGCCGTCTCGACGCTCGAGCGGATCAGCGGGTTCTTGCGGCTGGCCTCCTTGATCGCGACCGCCTGCCCCGCCTTCACCTGGAAGGACGGGATGGAGACCTTGCGGTCGTCCACCTGCACGTGCCCGTGGCGGATGAGCTGGCGGGCCTGGGCGCGCGAGGCGGCGAAGCCGAGGCTGTAGACGACGTTGTCCAGGCGCCGCTCGAGCTGCACCAGGAGGTTCTCGCCGGTGATCCCCTTGCGGCGGTCGGCCTCGGCGAAATAGTTGCGGAACTGCGACTCGAGCACTCCGTAGATGCGCTTGACCTTCTGCTTCTCACGGAGCTGCAGGCCGTAGCCGAGCGTCCGCCGGCCGCGCCGGGTGCCGTGCTGGCCCGGCGGGAAGTTGCGGCGCTCGACGGCGCACTTCTCCTTGAAACAGCGGTCCCCCTTGAGGAACAGCTTCATCCGTTCGCGCCGGCACAGCCGGCAGACGGGTCCGGTATATCTGGCCACTGGATCTTCTCCTGACGTCCTCTCCCCGAGGCTACGGGGACTTCAACTTGGGAAGACGCGCGAGAGCCCCCGGCACGCCCGGGGGCGAGAGGCTCGGCGATCCCGAGACTGCTGAGGCTGCCCGCGTCTCAGACGCGGCGCCGCTTGCGCGGCCGGCAGCCGTTGTGCGGGATGGGGGTCACGTCCTTGATCGACTTGACCTCGATCCCGGCGGCCTGGAGGGCGCGCACCGCGGACTCCCGCCCGGCGCCCGGCCCCTTGACCATCACGTCGACGCTGCGCACGCCCGCGTCCTTGGCCTGGTTGCCGCAGTTCTGCGCCGCCACCTGGGCCGCGAAGGGTGTCCCCTTGCGCGAGCCCTTGAAACCGATCCGGCCGGCCGACGACCAGGCGAGGATGCTCCCCTCCGGGTCGGCGATCGACACGATCGTGTTGTTGAAGGTCGCCTGGATGTGCGCGACGCCGTGCGGCACGTTGCGCTTCTCCTTGCGCTTGGCGCCCTTCTTCTCTTTCTTGCCTTCCGCTTTGGCCATCTCGTCCTCTACTTAAGGGGTGACTTACTTCTTGGTCGCCTTCTTCTTGCCCGCCACGGCGCCGCGGCGCGGCCCCTTCCGGGTGCGGGAATTGGTCTGGGTCCGCTGGCCACGCACCGGCAGCCCCCGGCGGTGCCGCACGCCGCGGTAGCTGCCGATCTCCATCAGGCGCTTGATGTTCTGGCTGACCTCCTTGCGGAGATCGCCCTCCACCCGCCCCTCGTCCTGGATGATCTTGCGGATCCGCTGGGCCTCGACCTCGGTGAGGTCGCGGACTTTGGTGACGTCGGGCACCTCGGCCTTGGCCAGGATGTCGCGCGAGCGCGAGCGGCCGATGCCGTAGATGTAGGTGAGACCGATCCAGACCTGCTTGTTCTGCGGCAGGTCAACTCCTGCGATGCGTGCCATAGCGACTCCCTATCCCTGACGCTGCTTGTGTTTCGGGTTCTCGCAGATCACCCGCACGACGCCCTTGCGACGGACGACCTTGCACTTCGGGCAGATCCGCTTCACCGACGAACGTACTTTCATGTCGACTTCCTTTCCCCGCCGTCTACTTGAGCCGGTAGACGATCCGGCCGCGGTTGAGGTCGTACGGCGACAGCTCGACCAGCACGCGGTCTCCCGGCAGGATGCGGATGAAGTGCTTCCGCATCTTCCCCGAGATGTGCGCCAGCACCTGGTGCTTGTTGCCGTTGAGCTCCACCTCGACGCGGAACATCGCGTTGGGGAGGGGCTCCACCACCACGGCCTCGACTTCGATCGCCTCTTCTTTCGTGGACAAACGTCCTTCCTCTCTCAAATTTGTATGCCCAACACCCGGGCGCCCGACGGCGTCACCGCCACCGAATACTCGAAGTGGGCCGACAGCGACCCGTCCTCGGTACGCGCCGTCCAGCCGTCGGGGTCCATCTTGACGCCCGGCGCGCCGGCGTTGACCATCGGCTCGATGGCCAGCACCATCCCCGGCTTGAGCTTCGGCCCCTTGCCGGGAGAGCCGAAATTGGGCACCTGCGGGTCCTCGTGCAGCGAGGTCCCCACGCCGTGCCCCGTGAACTCCCGCACCACCGAGTAGCCGTGGCTCTCGGCGTGGCGCTGGACGGCCGAGCCGATGTCCTCGACCCGCCCGCCCGGCCGCACCTGGGCGACCCCCAGCTTCAGGGCCTCCTCGGTGACGCGCAGCAGCCGCTTCGCCTCCTCGCTGACCCTGCCGACGGCGAAGGTCCGCGCCGCGTCGCCGCAGTACCCCTTGTAGAAGACGCCGCAGTCGATCCCGACGATGTCCCCCTCCTGGAGGGGGTTCTCCCCCGGGATGCCGTGCACGATGACGTCGTTGACCGAGATGCACAGCGTCGCCGGATAGCCCCGGTATCTCAGAAAAGCCGGGACCCCTCCAGCGTCGCGGATGATGCGCTCGGCGAGACTGTCGAGCTCGCGCGTCTTGACGCCCGGGATCATCCGCTCGCCCACCGCGTCCAGCACCTGGTGGACGATCCGGTTCGCCCGATCCATCAGGTCGATCTCACCCGGGGTCTTGAGCACCGCGGCCATCGCATCAGGCCCCGGCGGCTTCACGATCGACCCCTGGATTGACCCCTTGACCGGCCCCGAACAGACCGAGCATCCCGGCCGTCACGTCCTCGATCGGACGGTTGCCGTCGATCTCGCGCAGCAGACCGCGCTCCCTATAATAACCGATCAGGGGGGCGGTTTTTTCCCGGTACACCCGCAGGCGCTCCCGGATCACCTCCTCCGTGTCGTTCGGGCCCCGCCCGCGCAGCAGCGCCCGGCGGACCAGCTCGTCCTCCGGCACGTCCACCAGCAGCACGGCGTCGAGCTCTTGGGCCGCGTCGCGCAGGATGCCCGCCAGCGTCTCCGCCTGCGGGAGGGTCCGCGGATAGCCGTCGAGGAGATACCCCCGCCGGGCGTCCGGCTTGGCCAGCCGCTCGCGGACCACGTCAGCCATGGTCGCGTCGTCCACCAACGCACCGGAAGCCATGATCCCCTGGACTTTATTCCCCAGGGGGGTCCCTTCCGCCACCGCCTCGCGCAGCATGTCGCCGGTCGAGATGGCGGGAACGCCCAGGTGCTGGCAGAGCACCTGGCCTTGCGTCCCCTTGCCGGCTCCGGGAGGCCCCAGCAGGACCACCCGGGCCCCTCGGCTACGACTAGCCGCGTCGGCCACGGATCCGGCCCCTCTTCATGAACCCCTCGTAGTTGCGCATCACGAGCTGGCTCTCGACCTGCTGGATGGTGTCCATCGCGACACCCACCACGATCAGCAGCGACGTGCCGCCGAAGTAGAAGTGGATGCCCACGCCCTCCAGGAACCACGTCGGCAGGTAGCTCGCCAGGGCCGGCCCGACCCAGGGTAGCGCTCCCGCATGGAAGCCGGTGAGCAGGAACTCCGGCAGCAGGCAGACCGCCGCCAGGTAGAGGGCGCCCACCAGGTTCAGCCGGGTCAGGATGCGGTCGATGTACTCCGCGGTCCGCTTGCCGGGCCGGATGCCGGGGATGAACCCGCCGTACTTCCGCATGTTGTCCGCCAGGTCCGCGGGGTTGAAGATGATCGACACGTAGAAGTAGGAGAAGAAGACGATCGCGATGACCTGCAGCAGGTAGTAGATCGGCGTCCCGTAGGAGACGAAGCTCGCGGCCTTCTGCACCCCCGGATTCTGGACCATGTTCGAGAGCACGGTCGGCACGGTGACCACCGAGCTGGCGAAGATCACTGGGATCACGCCACCGGTATTGACCCGCAGCGGCAGGTAGGTGCTCTGGCCGCCGTAGACCTTGCGGCCCACGACGCGCTTGGCGTACTGCACCGGGATGCGGCGCTGCGCCCGCTCCATGTAGACGATGAAGGCGACCACCGCCATCATGAAGGGGATCAGGAGGATCACCGAGAGGAAGTTGATGTTCCCCTTCTGCACGCCGTCGATGGTGGTGCCGATGGCCGGGACGAAGCCCACCACGATGCCGGCGAAGATGATGAGCGAGATGCCGTTGCCGATCCCCCGCTCGCTGATCTGCTCGCCCAGCCACATGATGAACGCCGTGCCGGTGGTCAGCGTGAGCACCGTCAGCA
Organism: Acidobacteriota bacterium; assembly: GCA_003223675.1. Taxonomy (GTDB): domain Bacteria; phylum Acidobacteriota; class Thermoanaerobaculia; order Multivoradales; family UBA5704; genus DATARR01. The sequence goes on along the minus strand of QHVW01000154.1, from coordinate 9,632 downwards.
TGCGGAACCCCCACCCGGGGTGGGGGACCAGGGGGGCGCCGGCGGGAGCGGACATCCGCTCGAGCCAGATGGCGATGCCGGTGCCCTGGATGATCGAGATCACCACCGTGCCGTAGCGCGTCCACTGGGTGATCTTGCGCCGGCCCATCTCGCCCTCCTTGGAGAGCTTCTCGAGATAGGGCCAGACCACCGTCAGGAGCTGCAGGATGATCGACGCGGTGATGTAGGGCATGATGCCCAGCGCGAACACGGCGATCTTCTGCAGGCTGCCGCCCGTGAAGGTGTTGAAGAACCCGAGGAGACCGGCGGCCTGCGACTGCATGAAGTCGAGCAGCGCGACCGGATCGACGCCCGGGCTCGGGATCTGGCAGCCGATGCGGTAGACGCCGAGCAGGCCGAACGTGAACAGCACCCGCTTGCGCAGGTCCGGGATCGCGAAGATGTTGCGGAAGCTTTCGATCACGCCTGGCGCTCCTCACAGCGTCCGCCCGCGGCCTCGATCTTCTCGCGGGCCGATTTGCTGAACTTGTCGGCGACGACGCGCAGGGCCTTCCCGATCTCGCCGTCCCCGAGGACCTTCACCCGGCGGCCCGAGCGGACCAGACCGAGCTGGGCCAGCGTCTCGGGCGTCACCTCGCCGTCGAGCTCGGCGAGCTGGGAGAGGTTCACCACCGCGTACTCCACCTTGAAGATGTTGGTGAACCCGCGCTTGGGGACCCGGCGGACGAGCGGCATCTGGCCGCCCTCGAAGCCGGGCCGGCGGCTGTAGCCGGTGCGGGACTTCTGCCCCTTCTCACCGCGGCCCGACGTCTTGCCGAGGCCGGAGCCGGGGCCGCGCCCCACCCGCTTCCTGGAGTGCTTGCTCCCCTTGGCGGGAGACAGCTCGTGCAGCTTCATGATTCCTCGACCTCCACCAGATACTTGATCTTGTGCACCATGCCCCGCACCGCCGGGGTGTCGGGACGCTCGACCTGGTGGCGGATCCGGCGCAGGCCGAGGCTTCGGAGCACCTCGCGGTGCCCCTTCTTGGTGCCGATGCCGCTCCGCACCTGGGTGATCTTGATCGTCTTGCCTTCGTTCGCCATTGCTGATTCCTCTCTCAGGCCTCGACGGCCGGCGGGGCCGGCGGGGTGACTGCCGCAGGGGCGGCGGGGGCCGCCTGCAGCCGGTCGGAGAGGCCGCGCATCGCCATCACGTCCGCCTCGCTGCGCAGCGACAGCAGGGCGGCGAACGTCGCCTTCACCACGTTGTGCGGGTTGGTCGAGCCCAGGGACTTGGTGAGGATGTCCTGGATGCCCGCCGTCTCCACCACGGCGCGCACCGGGCCGCCCGCGATCACCCCGGTCCCCTCGGAGGCCGGCTTGAGCAGCACGCGGCCGGAGCCGAACTCGCCCAGCGTCTCGTGCGGGATCGTGGTCCCCTTGAGCGGCACCTGGACCATGTTCCGCTTGGCGATCTCGATCCCCTTGCGGATGGCCACCGGCACCTCCTTCGCCTTGCCGGCCCCATAGCCGACGCGGCCGTTGCCGTCCCCGATCACCACCAGCGCGGAGAAGGAGAAGTTCTTGCCTCCCTTCACCACCTTGGTGACGCGGTTGATGTGGACGACCTGCTCGAAAAACTCGCTCTCGCGCTCGAAGTCCCTGGCCAAGCTCGTCTCCTTCGCTTACTCGGAAGCTTAAAACTGCAAACCTTTTTCGCGGGCCGCGTCGGCCAGCGCCTGGACGCGGCCGTGATAGATGTAGCCGCCGCGGTCGAAGACCACCTTCTCGACCCCCTGCTCCTTCGCCCGCTGGGCCACCAGCTCGCCGACCTTCTTCGCGGCTTCCTTGCCGGCGGTCGACTTGCCGAGGGCCTCCTTGAGCGCCGGGTCGGCGGAGCTCGCCTGCGCCAGGGTGTGGCCGCGGGTGTCGTCGATCACCTGCGCGTAGATGAAGCGCAGGCTCTTGTAGACCGCCAGCCGCGGCCGCTCGGAGGTCCCCTGGACGCGCTTGCGCGCCCGCAGGTGGGCCTTTTCGCGGCGGGCCCGCTTCGCTTTCATCCGCTTCGTGATATCGCTCATCTGAAGTCCCCTTACCTGACTTACTTGCCGCCGGCCTTGCCGACCTTGCGGCGCAGGACCTCGCCCGTGTACTTGATCCCCTTCCCCTTGTAGGGGTCGGGCTTGCGCAGGCCGCGGATCTCGGCCGCCACCTGCCCCACCTTCTGGCGGTCGGCGCCCGTCACGGTCACCCGGTTCGCCTTGGTGTCGATCTCGATCTTGATCCCCGCGGGGATGTCGAAGAGCACCGGATGGGAATAACCCAGGGCAAACTGCACCTGATTCCCCTTCACCTCGGCGCGGTAGCCCACGCCGACGATGTCGAGCTGCTTGGTGAAACCGGCCGAGGCGCCCTGCACGGCGTTGGCGAGCAGGGCCCGCAGCAGGCCGTGGCGCGAGCGCTCGGGCCCCGAGTCCCCGGAGCGCGCGACCTCGATGGTTCCGTCGTCTTTGACCTCGACCGGGAACCCCTCGAAGAGGGTCTGCTCGACCCGCCCCTTGGGCCCCTCGGCCACGAACGTGCCACCCTGGAGATCCACCTTGGTCCCCTTGGGCACGGGAATCGGCATTCTTCCAATCCGCGACATGGCTGTCTCTCCTACCACACCTGGCAAAGCAGCTCGCCGCCGACCCGGCGCTGGCGCGCCTGGGCGTCGGTCAGCAGACCCTGCGACGTCGAGACGATCCCGATGCCGAGGCCGTTGCGCACGGGCTGGATCTCGTCCGCCTTGCGGTAGACCCGCCGGCCGGGCTTGCTCACCCGCTCGAGATGGGAGATGGCCGGGATGCCGTCCTGGGTGTAGCGCAGGAAGATGCGCAACGTGCCCACCGGCGCCCCCTCGATCTCCCGGAAATTCTTCACGAAGCCCTCCACCTTGAGGAGCTTCACCACCTCCAGCTTGAGCTTGGAGGCCGGCACGTCCAGACGGTCGTGCTTGGCGGTCTGCGCGTTGCGGATCCGGCTCAGCAGGTCCGCGATCGGGTCGGTCATGCTCATTGCTTAAGTCTCCTCGCCTACCAGCTCGCCTTGATCACGCCCGGCAGATAACCCTGCAGCGCCAGGTCGCGGAGGTGCACGCGGCAGAGGCCGAACTTGCGGTAGACCCCCCGCGGACGCCCGCACAGCCGGCAGCGGTTGCGGTACCGCACCTCGAACTTCAGCTTCTTTCTTTCTCTCGCCATCTTCGCAGTCGTCGCCACGCTGATGCCTCCTAGCGCATGAACGGCATGCCGAGCTCGCGCAGCATGTAGAGAGCGCGCTCGTCGTTGCCGGCCGTCGTCACGATCGTGATGTTCATCCCCTTCGGACGCTCGACCCGGTTGTAGTCCACCTCGGGGAAGATCAGGTGGTCCCGGATGCCCAGCGTGTAATTGCCGCGGCCGTCGAAGCTCTTGCTCGGCACTCCCCGGAAGTCGCGCACCCGGGGGAGCGCGACCGAGATCAGCCGGTCGAGGAACTCCCACATGCGGTCCCCCCTCAGCGTCACCCGGGCGCCGATCGGCATCCCCTCGCGCAGCTTGAAGGCCGCGATCGACTTCTGGGCGCGGGTGATCGTCGGCTTCTGGCCGGCGAGCGCGGTCATCTCCTCGACGGCGTCGTCGAGGATCTTGATGTTCTGGATCGCCTCGCCCATCCCCATGTTGAGCGAGATGCGCTCGAGCCGGGGGACCGCCATGACGTTGTCGATCCCGAACTCCTTCTGGAGCTTCGCCACCACCTCCTCGGCGTACCGCTGCTTCAAGCGCGGCACGTAGCCCGGAGGGGTCTCGCGCACCGGCCCCGACGGGGCCGCCGCCTTCTGCGCCTTGGCGCCCTTGTCCTTCTTCTTCGCGTCTTTCGTCGCCATATTCCGAATCGCCTCTAATTAAAGGTGGCGCCGCAGCTCTTGCACACCCGCACGCCGCGCCCGTCGTCCAGCCGCTGGCGGCCCAGCCGCGACGGCTTGCCGCACTCCGGGCAGACGACCTTCAGGTTGGAGATCTGGATCGGCGCCTCGCGTTCGAGGATGCCCCCCTGGATCCCCTTGTTGGGGTTCGGCCGGGTGTGCCGCTTGATCATGTTCACGCGCTCGACGACGGCCTTGCCCTCGCTGGCGAGGACCCGCAGGACCCGGCCGCGGGCGCCGCGGTCCTTGCCCGTCGTGACGAGCACCTGGTCGTTCTTCTTCACGTTGACCTTCATTTCAAATGACCTCCGGCGCCAGGGAGACGATCTTCATGAACCGCCGCTCACGCAGCTCCCGCGCCACCGGGCCGAAGACGCGCGTGCCGATCGGCTCGCCGGCGTCGTTGACCAGGACGGCCGAGTTCTGGTCGAAGCGGATGTAGCTGCCGTCCTTGCGCCGCTGCTCCTTGACGGTCCGCACGATCACCGCCTTGACCACCTGCCCCTTCTTCACGGTGCCGTCCGGCGACGCCTCCTTGACCGAGGCGGTGATGACGTCACCCAGGCGCCCGTACTGGCCCGCCGAGCCGCCCCGCAAGTGAATGCAGGAGATCTTCTTGGCGCCCGAATTGTCCGCCACGTCGAGAATCGTTCCCATCTGGATCATGGTCTCAAACCCCTTACTCGGCGCGCTTCACGATCTCACGGACCCGCCAGCGCTTGGTCTTCGACAGCGGGCGGCTGGAGACGATCTCCACCACGTCGCCGACGTTGCACCGGTTCTCCTCGTCGTGGGCGTGGAACTTCTTGGTCTTCTTGATCGTCCGGTGGTAGAGCCGGTGGGTGAACGTGTCGCCCACGGCCACCACCACCGTCTTGTCCATCTTGTTGCTCACCACCCGGCCCACCTTGGCCTGCCGGCGGCCCCGCTGCGGGGTGCCCGTGGTCTCCGTCGTCTCAACCGTATCAGCCATTGTCTCGGCCACTGTCTCAGCCATAAGTCGTCGCTCCTACTTGCCCTGCCGCTGGTGCAGGATGGTGAGGACCCTCGCGAGGTCCTTGCGCACCTGCTTCACGCGGGCCGGCTTCTCGAGCTGGCCGGTGACCTTCTGCAGGCGCAGGGCGAAGAGCTGCTCCGAGAGATCGCGCTCCCGGTCCTGCAGCTCCTCCATCGTCTGATCGCGCATTTGCGAAGCCTTCATTTGCTCACCTCAGCTCGTCGTGCCGCTTGATGAACCGGGTCTTGATCCCGAATTTGTGCGAGGCCAGGCGCATCGCCGCCTCGGCCACCTCCTGCGGCACCCCTTCCAGCTCGAAGAGGATGCGCGCCGGCTTGACCACGGCGACCCATTCCTCGGGGTTTCCCTTGCCCTTGCCCATACGGGTCTCCAGCGGCTTCTTGGTGATCGGCTTGTCGGGGAAGACCCGGATCCACACCTTGCCGCCGCGCTTGACGTGGCGCGAGATGGCGATACGGCCCGCCTCGATCTGCCGCGCCGTGACCCAGCCGGTCTCCAGCGCCTGGAGGGCGTAATCGCCGAAGGCGATGTAGTCGCCCCCCTTGGCCATCCCGGCGCGCCGGCCGCGCTGCTGCTTCCTGAACTTGACCTTCTTCGGCATTAGCATGGTAGTCGTTCTCCAGGTGTGCTACGCCGTGGCGCGGCGACCCTTCTCCTTGAGGAGGTCCCCCTTGTAGACCCACACCTTGACGCCGATCACCCCGTAGGTGGTGCGCGCCTCGCCGAACCCGTAGTCGATGTCGGCCTTGAGGGTGTGGAGCGGCAGGCGTCCCTCCTGATACCACTCGGAGCGCGCGATCTCGGCGCCGCCCAGGCGGCCGGAGACCATGATCTTGACCCCCTTGGCGCCGAAGCGGAAGGCGGACTCCATGGCCTTCTTCATCGCCCGGCGGAAGGAGACGCGGCGCTCGAGCTGCCCGGCGATCGACTCGGACACGAGCTGCGCGTCGAGCTCCGGCCGCTGGATCTCCTGGATGTTGATGTGCACCTCGCGGCCCATCTCCTTCTGCAGGTCGTCCCGCAGCTTGTCGACCTCGGCGCCGCGGCGGCCGATGATGATGCCCGGGCGCGAGGTGTAGATGGTGACCCGCAGCTTGTCGGCGGCGCGCTCGATGTCGATCTCCGACACCCCGGCGTGGCCCAGGCGGCTCTTCAGCCGCCGGCGCAGCTTCAGGTCCTCGTGCAGCGTGTCGGCGTATTTCGCCTCGCCGTACCAGCGCGAGTGCCAGGTCTTGTTGTAGACGAGCCGGAACCCGTACGGGTGGACTTTCTGACCCACGTTCGTCTCCTACCTGCCCTTGCTCTCACCCTTGCGGGTGTCGAGCTTGATGGTGATGTGACTGTAGCGCTTGAGGACCCGGAACGCCCGGCCCATCGGCGCGGGACGCACCCGCTTCATCGTCGGGCCGCCGTCCACGAAGACCTCCTTGACGAACAGCCGGTCGACGTCCACGTGGTCTTCCCGGTTCTCGGCGTTGGCGATGGCCGACTTCAGGCACTTCTGCACGTGCCTGGCCGCCACCTTGTGGGTGACCGTGAGGAGGTTCACCGCCTCCTGCACGCCCTTGCCGCGGATCAGGTCCGCCACCAGGCGCATCTTCTGGGCCGAGCCGGGCGCATAACGAAGCCGCGCGATTGCTTCCATGTCGTCTCTCCTCGAAACCCGCCCCTCACCGGGGACGGGCCCCCTTCTCGACCTTCTTGCCGCTGTGGCCGCGGAAGGTGCGGGTCATGGCGAACTCGCCCAGCTTGTGGCCCACCATGTTCTCGCTGACGTAGACCGGGATGAACTTCGCCCCGTTGTGCACCGCGATCGTGTGGCCGACCATCTCCGGGATGACCGTCGAGCGGCGCGACCAGGTCTTGATCACCCGCTTCTCGCCGCGGTCGTTCATCGCCATCACCTTGTCGGCGAGATGGCCGTCGATGAAGTAGCCCTTCTTCAGTGAACGCGCCATGTCCTCAGCTCCTCACTTCTTGTTCCGGCGGCGGACGATCATCTGGTCCGTGCGCTTGTTGTTGCGGGTCTTGTAACCCTTGGTCGGCACGCCCCAGGGGGTCGTGGGGTGGCGTCCGCCGGAGGTCCGGCCCTCGCCGCCGCCCATCGGATGGTCGACCGGGTTCATGGTGACGCCGCGGTTGTGGGGCTTCCAGCCCAGCCAGCGGTTGCGGCCCGCCTTGCCGATCGACACGTTCTCGTGCTCCAGGTTGCCCACCTGGCCGACGGTGGCGTAGCACTCGACGTGCACCCGCCGCACCTCGCCCGAGGGGAGCTTGACCTGCGCCCAGCCGCCTTCGCGGGCCATGAGCTGCGCGCCGCCGCCGGCCGAGCGGACCATCTGGCCCCCCTTGCCGATCTTGAGCTCGATGTTGTGGACCACCGTGCCCAGCGGGATCTTGCGCAACGGCAGGGCGTTGCCGACGTTGACCTCGGCGCCCTCGCCCGACATCACCTGGGAGCCCACCTTCAGGCCGTCCGGCCAGAGGATGTAACGCTTCTCGCCGTCCGCGTAGTGCAGCAGGGCGATGCGCGCCGAGCGGTTGGGGTCGTATTCGATCGTCGCGACCTTGGCCGGCACGCCGTGCTTGTCGCGCTTGAAGTCGATGACGCGGTAGCGCTGCTTGTGGCCGCCGCCGCGCCACCACGAGGTGAGCTGGCCGCGGTTGTTGCGCCCGCCGGTCTTCGTCTTCCCCTCGGTGAGAGACTTCTCCGGCCTGGTCCGGGTGACCTCGTCGAACGTCAGGTGGGTCTGGAACCGGCTCGAGTTGTTGATCGGCTTTCTCGGCTTGATCGGCATCGCTTACATCCCCTCGAAGAGCTCGATCGGCTTCTCGCCCTCGGCGAGCCGCACGTAGGCCTTCTTCCAGTCCGGACGGCGCCCCACGTGACGCCCCTGCCGCCGCACCTTGCCGTGGCAGTTGGCGATCCGGACCTCGGCGACCTTGACCTTGAACTGGGTCTCGACCGCGCGCTTGACCTGGATTTTGTTGGCGTCCCGCGCCACCTCGAACGCGACGACGTTCTTCTCCTCCCGCTGCTCCGTCGACTTCTCGGTGATCAGCGGGCGGCGGATGATCTCCTGGACTCTCATTTCGCCAGCACCTCCACCAGACGGCTCAGCGCGTCCTCGCTGACCACGAAGAGCGAGCGGTCCACCACGTCATAGACGTTCACCCCGAGCGCGTCGACCGTCTTCAGCGCCCTGACGTTGCGCGCCGCCAGCGCCAGCGCCTGGTTGTCGCGGCTGTCGACCAGCAGGGCCTTCTTGCCCGTCACCCCCAGCTTGCCGAGGCGGGCGAGCAGCTCGCGGGTCTTGTGATTGCTCACCTCGAGGCTGTCGACCACGACGATCTCCTGATCGGCGAGCTTGCGCGACAGCGCCGACTTGAGCGCGTTCTTCTTCTCCCGCCGCGTCAGGTCCTTGGCGTGGCTGTGCGGGACCGGTCCGTGGACCGTGCCGCCGCCGCGCCACTTGGGAGTCCGCAGGTCCTTCACGCGGGCGCGGCCGGTGCCCTTCTGGCGCCACAGCTTGCGGCCCGAGCCGGAGACCTCCGCGCGGGTCTTCACCTTGTGCGTGCCGCTCCGCAGCCCCGCCAGGTAGGCCAGCACGGCCTCGTGGATCAGGTGCTCCTTGTAGGGATAGGCGAAGATCTCCTCGGGGAGGTCGATCTCGCGCACCTGCTGGTTGTCGAAATTCTTCACCGCGATCTTCATAAGCCTTTTATCCCCGCTTCGCCCGCCGGATCGCGACGTACCCGGACCTCGGTCCCGGCACGGCGCCCCGCACGTAGATCAGGTTCTGCTCGGCGTCGACCTTGACGATCTGCAGGTTCTTGGTCGTCACCCGCTCGCCGCCCATCCGGCCGGCCATCCGCATCCCCTTGAAGACGCGGGAGGGGTAGGCCGACGAGCCGATCGAGCCCGGCGCGCGGTGGAACATCGAGCCGTGCGAGCCGCGGCCGCCGGCGAAGTTGTGGCGCTTCATGGCGCCCTGAAAGCCCTTGCCCTTGCTGGTGCCGACGACGTCCACGTAGTCCTTCTCGTTGAACATCGAGGCCTTGATCTCGTCGCCGGCCTTGAGCTCCTCGCCGGAGTCGAGGCGGAACTCCTCGACCTTGCGGACCGGCGCCACGCCGGCCTTCTTGAAGTGGCCGGCCTGCGGCTGATTCGGCTTCGCCGGCTTCTCCTCGACGAGGCCGATCTGCACCGCCTCATACCCATCGGTATCGGCCGTCTTGCGCTGTACCACCAGGCAGGGGCCGGCCTTGATCACCGTCACCGGGATCACCGTCCCGTCCTCGACGTAGATCTGCGTCATCCCCACCTTGCGTCCCAGGATTCCTTCCATGGCGTTCCTCTCCTTGCGATCCCAGGCGGTTACTTGCCGAACGCCTTGATCTCGACGTCGACGCCGGCCGGCAGCTCCAGCTTCATCAGCGCGTCGACCGTCTGGCTGGTCGGCTCGAAGATGTCGAGCAGCCGCTTGTGCGTGCGGATCTCGAACTGCTCCCGCGACTTCTTGTCGACGTGCGGCGAGCGGTTCACGGTGTACCGCGAGATGTGAGTGGGCAGAGGGATCGGCCCCACCACCCGGGCGCCCGTGCGACGCGCGGTGTCGACGATCTCGTGCGTCGACGTGTCCAGGATGCGGTAGTCGAACGCCTTCAGACGGATGCGGATCTTCTC
>QHVW01000153.1 GCA_003223675.1 Acidobacteriota bacterium | reverse complement strand
CCGGCCTGGCCCTGGTCGAGCAGCTTCTTGAACATCTCCACGCCGGTGACGATCGTCTTCGCCGTGTCGCGGATGCCCACGATCTCGACCTCGTCACCGACCTTGACGATCCCGCGCTCCACGCGGCCGGTCACCACCGTGCCGCGGCCCGAGATCGAGAAGATGTCCTCGATCGGCATCAGGAAGTCCTTGTCGATCGCCCGCTCCGGCAGCGGGATGTAGCTGTCCACCGCGTCGATCAGCTCGATGATCTTCGCCCCCCACTCGCTGTCCGCCGTGCCGCTCTCCAGAGCCTTCAGCGCCGACCCCCGGATGATCGGAATGTCATCCCCGGGGAAGTCGTACGAGCTCAGCAGCTCGCGCAGCTCCAGCTCCACCAGGTCCAGCAGCTCGGGGTCGTCGACCATGTCGCACTTGTTCATGAACACCACCATCGACGGCACGCCCACCTGGCGGGCCAGCAGGATGTGCTCGCGCGTCTGCGGCATCGGACCGTCCGCGGCCGACACCACCAGGATCGCGCCGTCCATCTGCGCCGCCCCGGTGATCATGTTCTTCACGTAGTCGGCGTGGCCCGGGCAGTCGACGTGCGCGTAGTGGCGCTTCTCGCTCTGATACTCCACGTGGGCGGTCGCGATGGTGATGCCGCGCTCGCGCTCCTCGGGAGCCTTGTCGATCTGGTCAAAGGCCACGAAGTCCGCCAGACCCTTCGGCGCCAGCACCCGCGTGATCGCCGCCGTCAGGGTCGTCTTGCCGTGATCGACGTGACCGATGGTGCCGACGTTGACGTGCGGCTTCGAACGGTTGAACTTCTCCTTGCCCATGGCGCTATCAGATGCCTCCTAAACGGATGGTTTTGTTATCGAATCTAGGGTCCAAGCTATGGAGCCCACGACCGGATTTGAACCGGTGACCCCTTCCTTACCAAGGAAGTGCTCTACCCCTGAGCCACGTGGGCTTGAGACACTCATGGAATCGACCGCGGCCAAGGCCGGGCCATCCCCGACGGTCAAACCGCGCGATCCTACATCCTCCCCCCGGCTGGTGTAAAGCCCCTTGGCTTCGCGGGTGACGGTCTCTTCTGGGAGCCCGACGAGGACGTCCCGGGGAAGGACGCCCGAGGGAAAGGACGGGTATTGTGCCAGAGGTCGAGGGGCTTGTCTAGGGGTCAAATTGTGCCGAGGATCAGACCGATCCGACGGATCCGCCGAATCGGTCCGATCAGGGTGGGGGTAGTGGGCTCTCGAACAGCCACCACTCCCCCGCCGTCCTGCCGTTGAGCCCCAGCCGCGCCGGGTCCCCACCGAAGGCGGCGGTCACGTCCGCCAGCGTGCCGCGGACGAGGAAGTAGCGGAACCGCCCCCCATGACGCCGGTAGTCGAAGAGCTGCGGATTCCAGTCGTTCACTTCCCGCAGCAGGTCGTCCCAGCTCTTCCCCGGCCGGAAGCGGGCCGAGGTCTGGAACAGCTCGGCGAAGGAGAAGAGGATGCGCCCCCCCTTCTCCACCTGGTAGTAGGCCGGGAAGTGGAGGTAGACCGGCATCCCCCGCCAGCTCGCCGACTCCCGCTGGAAGATCAGGCCGGCCAGATTCTGCCCCGGCTCGGTGCCCGCCAGCAGCTCCTCCAGGCCCGCGCTCTCCCCCCGGAACCGGAGGAAGGCCGACAGCGTCTGCATGAATTGGCAGGCCACCACCACCACCACCAGCGCCGCCACCAGACGCCGCCGCTCCGGGATGGGTATCGGCAGCGCCAGCACCCCCATCATGGCCGCGAACGGCGCCACCCGGTCGGCGATCAGGTAGCCGCCGCGGAACTCGGGGAGGATCAGGTAGAGGAGGGCCAGCCAGCCGGCCAGGGTAGCGAAGCGGGTGCGGAAGAGGAGGTCCGGAGAGGAGGACCGCTCCCGGAAAGCCACCGCCAGCACCGCCGTCAGCGCCAGCAGCCCGAGCAGCACCCACCCCGTCCGATCGGGATACGGCCCGAACAGCAGGTCGGGCAGCCGGAGGAGCTTGGTGGTCACGGGGAGGCGGAGGGGGGCGGCGCGGCGCATCCGCTGCTCGTACTCGCTGATCACTCCGGGCGCGGTCCGCAGCACGCCGTAGGCCATCACCGCCAGGCACGCGGCCACCCCCGGCACCAGCGCCGACAGCCAGAGGGCCAGCCGCTTCCACGGGGGGCGGCGGCAGATGGCGATCCACCCCACCATCCCCGCGAACAGGAGGAGGAATTGCAGGTGGACCGTATAGAAGAGGACGCACACCCCCGCCAGCGCCAGCCACGACCGCCAACTGAACGGACGCTCGATCGACCGCTCAAACAGCGCGTCCGCCATCGCCACCCCGCCCAGCGCCAGGGGGATGGCCAGCAGGTTGTCCACGAACCCCCAGTAGAAGCCCGGCCCGGCGGCAGAGGGCCAGCGCCGCCAGCCCCACCCCGAGCAGCGACGCCGAGACCACCAGCTTCCCCGCCAGGTTGATCGGCACCACCCAGGCGAGCCCGGCCGTCAGCAGCTTGAACAGGCCGTGCGGCGTCCACAGCGCCAGCTCGTAGGTCTCGCGGAAGCGCCGGACGGGGTCGGAATACCAGCGCAGGATCGCCGACAGGGCGAGCTGCTGGGGATAGTCCACCATCGGCGGGAAGCGGACCACCCAGAGCGGCAGCACCCAGAGCGCCGCGGCGGCGACGGCGAGGCGGGACCTCGCCGCGGCCGGGCTCATTCGGAAGGGCCTGGCGCCGCGTCGTCGTCGCCGGACTCGTCCTCCGCCCCGGCGTCGGCGTGGCCCGGATGGCCGGTCGGCTGGACCCGGTGGTTCAGGCGTCCGATCACCAGGTCCCGCTCGCCCGGCGGGTAGATCTCGGAGGCCTTGGTGACGCTCCAGGAGTAGCCGGCGATCGTGCCGTCCGGGCGGACGTAGAGGCGGAAGAGCCCTTCCCCCACGCCGCTGTGGAATTTGCCCTTGGCGTAGTGGCGGGTGTCGGTCGGACCGTGGCCGGTGTGGGAGGAGTCGATGACCGACAGCTCGTATTGCTCGGTCCCTGGGAGCAACGGCTCCGTCGCGGCCCGCCGCTCAGGGTGCGAGGCGGCGAGCAGCACGTGGCCGGTCGGATGGCTCCCCGGCGGATACTTGATCGCCAACACGTCCCCCGCACGGACGTCCGCCGCCCGGGTGATGCGGTCGAAGCCGCGGCCGGCGGCGATGGCGTCGTGGAAGCCGGCGGCGCGCGGGAAACGGCCGCCCAGCCAGGTCTCGAAGTCGGCGGCCCGGTAGCCGTAGGCCTGTTTGAGCAGATGGGCGACCAGGGCGCTGCAGACGCTCCGGTTCCGCGTCTCCCCGGCGCCGTCCACCCCCACCCAGGTGACGACCGTCGGCCGCGATGCATAAAGGTTGGTCTCCGGGGTGACGCCGGCGACCAGACGGCGGGCCCAGACGAGATGGTCGGGATCGGCGGTCTGGCCCGGCCGCGGGGCGCACGGCAGAGCGAGGAACGCGAGAGTTACGGCGAGCGCGAGGCGGCGGAGCATGTCGATTCTCCCAAGCCTGGAATCCGGGGTTGGACCGGCCGGGATTCTATGGAGGGAGATCTATACTGTCAAAGCCGCAGCCCCCCCGCCCGGGCGGGGCCCAGGCTCCCCGGCCAGATTCCGCCGCCCCACCCCCGGAGGTGTTTGCGCCGCCCGTGGAGCCCTTTAAGGTCGCTTTGGAGGAGGTTAGAGCCATGTCGATCTCCCAGAGCCTTTCGTCCAGCCAGCCGTTGCACCTCGTCCTCATCGGCACCTCGCTGGGAGCCGAGAGCGACGCCGTCGTCCGCGCCGGGCTCGCCGTGGCCCGCGCCGCCAAGGCGCAGGTCCACCTGATCCACGCGGCTCCGGCCCAGCATCCGCTCGGCCGCTATCCGGAGGGCGCCGTCCTCCTGGAGATCCAGGGGGAGATCGACGCCCGCGAGACGGCCTTGCACCAGCAGATCGAGCGGCTCGGCATCCAGCCGGACGAGCTCGCCGGCGCCGACGTCCACACCGGGGCCCCCTACCGCATCCTGGTCGAGGCCGCGCGAAAGCACCAGGCCGGGCTGATCGTCATCGGCGCCACAGGCGTGGACCAGCTCGCCGCCGAGCTCCTGGGCTCGACCGCCGAGCGCGTGCTGCGCAAGGCCACGGTCCCGGTGCTCGTGGTGCGCGGCGAGCTCGCCGTCCCCCTCCACCGCGTGCTGGCGCCGGTCGACCTCTCCACCCTGTCGGCGGACGCCTTCCACTGCGGCCTGGGCGTCCTCTGCCCGATCGCCGCGCCCGACCTCCAGGTGAAGACGCTGTACGCGGTGGGCCTGCTCGAGACCCTGGCCTTCCGCAAGGACGAGAGCTTCGAGGCGGCGGCCCGCCACGCCGAGAGCTCCGCCAAGGAGGAGCTCCGCCGCTTCGTGCTGGAGAACCGCCCCGAGATCCCCGTCCGCTTGGAGACCGCGGTGGTGCGGGGCGAGGCCCGCCAGGAGATCCTCGACGAGCTCAAGGGTTGCCCCGCCGATCTCGTCCTCCTCGGCACCCACGGCCGCGGCGGCCTCGACCGGCTCGTCCTGGGCAGCGTCGCCGCCACCATCGCCCGCAAAGCGCCCTGCAGCGTGCTCATGGTCTCCCCCGACGCCGCCATGGCCGAGGGGATCGCCGAGGCCGTGGCCACGCACTTCGCGCCGGCGTTCCACTGAAGAGCACGAGCTCACAGGGACAGGCACGGACAGACACGGACAGCACGGACGGTCAAAAAAAGCGGAGCTTGAAGGCCGGCGAGGACGCCGGCGGTCCCAGGAAGGCTCCTTCGAGCCTCATTCCCCGTCCTCAGCATCGCGTTCCCCGCAGCTCGCGCGCCGCGAGCTCCGCTTCGAGCCTCATTCCCTCCCCTTCGCGCCTCTTCACGGCCTCTTCGCGTGGCATTCCCTGGCCTTCGCGCCTCTCGACGTCGGGGGAATACGGCGCGAAGACCTCTTCGAGCCTCATTCCCCATTCTCAACGTCACATTCCCTCCACCTCGTGGGCCGCGAGATCCTCTTCGAGCCTCATTCCCTCCCCTTCGCGCCTCTTGAAGACCTCTTCGAATGGCATTCCCTGGCCTTCGCGCCTCTCGACGTCGGGGGAATGCGGCGCGAAGACCTCTTCGCGCCATGCGCATCCGACCTCGAGCCTCGCGAAGAGGAGGGAATGAGGCATTCCCTGCTCTTCTTATCGCATTCCCTCGGGGGAACGCCCCGCGAGCTCGGGGGAACGCGGCTCGAAGAGCACGTTGAATGCCTCGAAGCCCCCGTCACGCCGCACCGAAGACTCTCGAGATCCCGTGCTGGAGGGGATTGACAGCTCGCTCTCCAGGGATTATTCTATGTACATCCGAGCTGCTTGTCCAGAGACTCTCTCGGAACGCAGGGCTCCGGCTTCACGCCCCGTGCCGCAGGCTCTCCCCCAAAAACGGATCGTTCCGCGGCAGCAGCGGCGCGCTGGCGAGGGCCCGGGAGCCGGTGAGCCAGAGCAGGGCCGCGAAGCCGGCGGCGATGAGGAGCTCGGGGGCTCCCAGGCGCGGGCCGGGGAGCACCGCGGGCGCTACGTTCATATAGATGTCGAGCCAGCTCCCCAGCAGCACCACTCCCGCGACCCCGGCCAGCGGAGCACCGGCGCGAGCGCGAAGAGCGGCAACCAGGCCCCGCGCGTGCGCACGGCGAAGTAGGGGATCTCCTCCATGAGGTTGCCGTACCAGATCAGCAGGTATTGGCAGACCCAGATGTAGGCCCAGAAGATGCTGAAGGCGAAGAGGAGCTTGCCCAGGTCGTGCAGGTGCTTCGGGGTGACGCTCCCCGCGAGGCCGCTGCGGGAGAGCCTCGCCACCGCCAGCGCGATGGCCGCGATCCCCGCCTGGAACAGGCCGGCGAACATGTAGATGGCGAACATGGTGCTCGTCCAGCGGGGCTGGAGGGACATCAGCCAGTCGAAGCTCGCCAGCGAGAAGGTGATCGCGAAGAGCACCAGGAAGGCCGCCGAGAGGCGGACCATCCGGCGGTGCTGCGCGAGCCCCGGTCCGACGTCCTGGGCCAGGGAGGCGCGGCGCAGGAGCACCGAGAAGAGGCTCCAGAGGGCCAGGAAGACGATCATGCGGAGGAGGAAGAGCGGCTCGTTCAGATAGGCGCTCTTGGCCTTCAGCACGGGATCGCTCTCCAGGGCTCCCGGCCGCATCCACGAATACAGCGCGTGGCGGCCCAGCCAGATGGCGAGCATGGGGAGAGCGGCCAGGGGGACCAGGGACATCAGCGCCTCGGGGACACGCCGGAAGGCGATCCACCAGCCGGCCGAGGCGGCGTAGTGGATGGCGAGGAAGACCTGGCCGGCCAGCGCCAGGGCGAGGAAGAGGAAGGCGCAGACGAGCAGGTCCGTCCAGCCCCGGGCGGGATCGGCCCGCAGCTCGAACAGGGCCGCGGCGGCTCCCGCGACGAGCAGGACGAAGGCGGCCATCCGCTGGTTGCGATCGCTCATTTCCGGGCCACCTCCATGGGCCGTTGCAGGGCGTTGGACTGCAGCTCCCGGATCCAATGGATCACCTTCCAGCGGTCCTCCGGCGCGATCTGCACGGCGTAGGAGGGCATGATGCTGGTGCCGAGGGTGATGGTGTGGAACATCTGCCCGTCCGCCATGGTGAGGAGGCGCGTGCTGGTGTAGGAGGGCGGATTGGGGAACTTGGGGATGATCGGCCCGTCCCCCGCGCCCATGGGGCCGTGGCAGGGGGCACAGAAAGTCACGAAGACGGCGTGGCCGCGGGCGAGCACCTCGCGGCTGTGCGGATAGGGGTTGCGCAGCTCGCGGCCGGCGCGCTCGGCCTCCTGGGTATTGGCCGCGTAGTGGAACGGCAGCGCGGCCCCGCGGGCGATGGTGCCCGCCACCGGGAGCTGGTAGGTGAGGCCGTCGCGGGTCACCGGGTTGGGCGCGAAGGCGTCGTAGGGGACCGAGCGCGCCATGTCCGGCAGGAATTCATATCCCGGCGAATCGGGATTGTGATGGTAGGCCCAGGCGCTGACCCCTAAGAGCAGGAGCAGGGCGAAGAAGCGGATTCCTCTCATCGGTCCTCCTCCCGGACCTCGCGCGCGCCGGCGGCGAGGAGAAGATCGTGGAGCGCGGTCCGCTCGTCCGGCCCGGCGCCGTCCAGCTTCAGCACCAGGGCCATGGCGTCGTCGGTCACCCCCGCGGCCACGGGCCGGGGCTCCGCCAGTGGGCTCAATCGGCTGCGCCAGAAGAAGGCGCCGGCGGTGGCGAGGCCGCCCAGCAGGATGGTGGCCTCGAAGGTGATGGGCAGGAAGGCGAGCGCCGACTGATGGGGCTTGCCGCCCACGTCGAGCGGCCAGTCGAGGACCGCGCACCAGACCTGGAGGGCGATGGCGCCCGCCATGCCGCAGAGGCCGCCCGCCAGGGTGACCCAGGGGAGACGGGTGCCCGGGAGCCCCATAGCCTCGTCGAGCCCGTGCACGGCGTAGGGGGTGTAGACGTCGACGATCGCCGCCCGGTGATCAGGCATGGCGCGCGCGCCGCGCACGGCCGCCAGCAGCGAGGATTCTTCGGAGAATACGGCCACCAATCGGCTCATGCGTGGGCCTCCCCGGCGTGCGCCGCCGCGGCCGCCACCCCCTTGACCTCCCACATGGCCACCATGGGCAGGGCGCGGATGAAGAGCAGGAAGCAGGTGAAGAACAGGCCGAAGCTCCCCACCAGGATGCCGACCTCGATGATCGTCGGCTTGTAGAACCACCAGCTCGACGGCAGGAAGTCGCGGTGGAGCGAGGTGACGATGATCACGAAACGCTCAAACCACATCCCCACGTTGACCAGCAGCGAGAGCACGAACAGGATCGGCACCGAGGTGCGCACCCGCCTGCTCCACAGGAGCTGGGGGAGGATGGCGTTGCAGGTCACCATCGTCCAGTAGGCCCAGGCGAAGGGTCCGGTGGCGCGGTTCCAGAACGCCGCCCGCTCGAAGGGGTTGCCGCCGAACCAGGCGAGGAAGAGCTCGGTCAGGTAGGCGAAGCCCACCATCGAGCCGGTCAGCAGGGTGATCTTGGCCATCGCGTCCAGGTGACGGATGGTGATGTAGCGCTCGAGGCCCATCACCTTGCGGGTGAGGATCAGCAGGGTCAGCACCATGCCGAAGCCGGAGAAGATGGCGCCGGCCACGAAGTAGGGGGGGAACAGGGTGGTGTGCCAGCCCGGGACGAGGCCGGTGGCGAAGTCCATGCTGACGATCGA
The DNA here is from genome assembly GCA_003223675.1 of Acidobacteriota bacterium. Lineage (GTDB taxonomy): Bacteria > Acidobacteriota > Thermoanaerobaculia > Multivoradales > UBA5704 > DATARR01. Next base: position 1,706 of record QHVW01000153.1, on the reverse strand, counting down.
ATGGACGGAGAGCACCAGCGGTGTGGCGAGGCCGGCGAGGATGAGCGACAGCATCTCGTAGCGCGACCAGGTGCGCCACGAGCCGTCCCAGCCGAAGCTCAGCAGCCCGAAGACCTTGCGCCGCCAGCGGTCGCCGCGGCCAGCGGCGCGGTCGCGCAGGGTGGCGAAGTCGGGGATCATCCCCACGAACCAGAAGACGAACGAGATGGTGAAGTAGGTGCTGATGGCGACCACGTCCCACACCAGGGGGGAGCGGAAGTTGACCCACAGCGGCCCGCGCGTGTTGGGGTAGGGGAAGATCCAGAAGCCGAACCACGGCCGGCCCATGTGGAGCAGGGGGAAGAGCCCGGCGCACATCACGGCGAAGATGGTCATCGCCTCGGCGGAGCGGCTGATCGAGGTGCGCCACTTCTGGCGGAAGAGCAGGAGGATGGCCGAGATCAGGGTGCCCGCGTGGCCGATGCCGATCCAGAAGACGAAGTTGGTGATGTCGAAGGCCCAGCCCACGGTCTTGTTGAGCCCCCAGGTGCCGATGCCGGTGGCGACCTCGTAGGTGGCGGAGGCGGCGCCCCAGGCCAGGGCCAGGGAGGCCACCGCGAAGCAGGCCCACCAGCCCAGGGTCGGGCGCGCGGTCAGCGGCCGGGAGACGTCGTCCGTGATCTGCCGCAGGGTCGGTTTCCCCTCCACCCAGGAGGGGCGCAGCAAATGGGCGTCGGCGATCATGCCTTGTCCTCCTCCGGCAGGTTGCGCACCCGGGCGAGGTACCCCACCACGGGCCGGGTGTTGAGCTCCTCCAGCACGTGGTAGAAGCGGGAGGAGGCCTGCTTCCTGGAGACCTCGCTCGTGGGGTCGGCCAAGTCGCCGAAGGTGATGGCCTCGGCCGGGCAGGCCTGCTGGCAGGCGGTGCGGATGGCGCCGTCGGCCAGCTTCTCGCCGGCCGCCTCGGCCCGCAGCTTCCCCGCCTGGATGCGCTGGATGCAGAGCGAGCACTTCTCCATCACCCCGCGCGAGCGCACCACCACATCAGGATTGAGCACCATGCGCCCCAGGTCGCTGTTCATGTTGTAGTCGAACTTCGGATTGCCGGCGTAGCGGAACCAGTTGAAGCGCCGCACCTTGTAGGGGCAGTTGTTCTCGCAGTAGCGGGTGCCCACGCAGCGGTTGTAGACCTGCTGGTTCAAGCCGTCCGAGCTGTGCACGGTGGCCAGCACGGGGCAGACGGTCTCGCACGGGGCATTGCCGCAGTGCTGGCACATCATGGGCTGGAGGACCATCCGCGGCGCGTCCGCGGCGCCCTCGAAGTAGCGGTCGATGCGGATCCAGTGCATCTCGCGCCCGCGGCTCACCTCCTCGGGCCCCACCACCGGCACGTTGTTCTCGGCCTGGCAGGCCACCACGCAGGCGGAGCAGCCGGTGCAGGCGTCGAGGTCGATCGCCATCCCCCAGTGGTGCCCCTCGCGCGGCCACTCCTTCCAGAGGCTGTCGTGGCCCTCCTCCTCCTTCCCCTTGCGCATCTCAGCGGGAGATACGGTCCGCACGATGGGCCGCCCCTCCATGGAGCTGTGGCGCTGGACGGCGGCCAGGGTCTCGGAATACCCGGTCTTCTCCAGGCGCGCGCCGGCGGCCCAGTTGCGGTGGAAGCCGTCGCGGACGGCGACCAGGGGGAAGGCGTTGGCGCCGACGCCGTCCGCCACCTTGCCGGCGCG
>QHVW01000501.1:2008-4470 GCA_003223675.1 Acidobacteriota bacterium | reverse complement strand
TAGGATACTCCCAGATGTGCCGATTTGCCAGATCCCTGGTCCGGGTGGGGGCGTCCGCCTGTCTCGTTTCGCTTCTCTCCAATGCTTATTTCCTTTTGAAGGATATTCGCGGCAGTCTCTTGCCGGCGATCTGACAAAGTAGCTCTCACCCCTTGACAGGCATTTTCCATCTTCCTACACTGTTAGCAGTCATCGGCGGCGAGTGCTAACAGCGGCCGCCGTGAGCCCAATCCCAAATCGGTCATCGAAGTCATACAAGGAGGTAGAAGCCGTGAATATCCGTCCGCTGCACGATCGGGTCCTGGTGAAGCGCGTCGAGCAGGAAGAGCAGGTCCGGGGGGGCATCATCATTCCGGACACCGCCAAGGAGAAGCCGCAAGAGGCCGAGGTGGTCGCCGTCGGTCCGGGCAAGCTCAGCGATGATGGCAAGCGCTCCCCGATGGACGTCAAGGAAGGCGACCGGGTGCTCATGGGCAAGTACTCCGGGAGCGAGATCAAGATCGACGGCAACGACTACGTGATCCTCCGCGAGGATGAGATCCTGGCCGTCGTCGGCTCGAACGGCAACAAGTAACGAATCCCACGAATCCTATCCAGGTACTCGATATAGACATCAGGAGGTAGAGAAGACATGGCTAAGCAGATCACCTACTCCGGGGACGCGCGCGCCGCGATCCTGCGGGGTGTCAACAAGCTCGCCGACGCCGTCAAGGTCACCCTCGGCCCCAAGGGCCGCAACGTGGTCATCGAGAAGAAGTTCGGCTCGCCGACGATCACCAAGGACGGCGTGACCGTTGCCAAGGAGATCGAGCTCTCGGATCCGCTGGAGAACATGGGCGCGCAGATGGTGCGCGAGGTCGCCTCGAAGACCTCGGACGTGGCCGGCGACGGCACCACCACCGCGACCGTCCTCGCCCAGGCGATCTATCGCGAGGGCTCCAAGAACGTCACCGCCGGCGCCAACCCGATGGAGGTGAAGCGCGGCATCGAGATGGCCGTCAAGGCCGCCGTCGAGTCGATCGACCAGATGGCCCGTCCGGTCGAGGGCAAGGACATCGCCCACGTCGGCACCATCTCGGCCAACAACGACGTCGAGATCGGCGGCATCATCGCCGAGGCGATGGAGAAGGTGGGCAAGGACGGCGTGATCACCGTCGAGGAGGCCCGCGGCCTGGAGACCACCCTGGAGGTGGTCGAGGGCATGCAGTTCGACCGCGGCTATCTCTCCCCCTACTTCGTCACCGACGCCGAGCGCATGGAGACGGTGCTGGAGAACGTCAAGATCCTCCTCCACGAGAAGAAGATCAGCTCGATGAAGGACCTCCTGCCGATCCTCGAGCAGGTCGCCAAGCAGAGCCGGCCGCTGCTCATCATCGCCGAGGACGTCGAGGGCGAGGCGCTGGCCACCCTGGTGGTCAACAAGCTGCGCGGCACGCTGCACGTGGCCGCCTGCAAGGCTCCGGGCTTCGGCGACCGCCGCAAGGCCATGCTGGAGGACGTCGCGACCCTCACCGGCGGCCGGGTGATCACCGACGACCTCGGCATCAAGCTGGAGAGCGTCCGTTGGGAGGACCTGGGCGACGCCAAGAAGATCGTGCTCACCAAGGACGACACCACCATCGTCACCGACTCGGACGACCCCAAGCGGCGTGAGGCGATCGCCGGCCGCGTCAAGCAGATCCGCAACCAGGTCGAGGAGACCACCTCGGACTACGACCGCGAGAAGCTCCAGGAGCGCCTGGCCAAGCTCGTGGGCGGTGTGGCGGTGATCAAGGTCGGCGCGGCGACAGAGACCGAGATGAAGGAGAAGAAGGCCCGCGTCGAGGACGCCATGCACGCCACCAAGGCGGCCGTCGAGGAGGGGATCGTCCCCGGCGGCGGCGTGGCCCTGCTGCGCGCCGTCAAGGCGGTCGAGGGGATTGCGGCCGAGGGCGACGTCAAGGTGGGCGTCAACATCGTCCGCCGCGCCCTCGAGGAGCCGGCCCGGCAGATCGCCCAGAACGCGGGCGAGGAGGGCTCGGTCGTCGTCAAGCAGCTGCTGGGCAGCAACGGCACGAGCGGCTTCAACGCGGCGACCGGCAAGTACGAGGACTTGGTCGCTGCCGGCGTCATCGATCCGGCCAAGGTGACGAAGACCGCGCTGGTCAACGCCGCCTCGATCGCCGGCCTGATGCTGACCACCGAGGCCCTGGTCTCCGAGATCAAGGAGAAGGACGACAACAAGGGCGGCGGCGGCGCCGGCATGCCGGGCGGCGGCATGGGCGGGATGTACTAGACCGCTCTTCCGCCGGCCGGTAGCAGACGGCCGGCTTTCAGATAGCTGTAGAAGCAAGAACGGCTGGTCCGCGCGAGCGGGCCGGCCGTTCGTGTCTCAGGTCTTGTCCGCGTCCTGCTTCGGGCGGCTGCCCGGACCTCCGGCCGCGATGAAGATGGCGGTGTCCCAGGCATTGTGGATGCCGATG
>QHVW01000501.1:0-1960 GCA_003223675.1 Acidobacteriota bacterium | reverse complement strand
CAATCCTCGAGCACCGGCTGGTAGCCGGTCTGCCGCCGCGTGCGGATCACCACCACGACCGCGTAGATCACCCCCAGGATGCCGCAACACCCCAGGGCGATCGCCGGCCCAGAGAGCGTCGGCCAGGGTGCGCTGAGCAGCGCGGAGATCAGTAAAACGGCGCAGAAGTGCACGACGTTGGGCGTGCCGAAGGCCTCGATCTCCCCCGAGGAGGCGCGCGGCGGGCCTTCCGCCACCAGCGCCATGACGACGAACTGGAGACCGGTCAGCGCCGCGCCTGAAGAGCCGACGATGACATAGAAACTTTCCCAGGCGGCGAGAGGGGGCAGCACGGCTGGTTCCACGTCGATCCTCCCTGCGTTGCGCGAGTCTGGCAGAGAAGTATCGCACGTCTCCAGGCGGATCGAGCGCCGCAAAACCCGCTCCAGACACCGCAAATATCTGGAGGTATGCCGCCACACCCGAGGTATGCATCGCTTTCTTCGGTCCAGTGCCCGTCTTACCGACTAGAGGTGCCGCAAATTTTTAGAAAAACGCCGCAACATAACAGCGAATAGCTGCGAATGTGGCTAGAAATGCCGCGAAAATTTCGATAGACGTCGCGTCAATCGGCAAGATGTTCGCGAAATTCTCGAGAAGAGCCGCGAAATGTCCGCAGGAACCTCTCTTACCAGCGGGTTTTGCCGCGACATTCCCGGGTTTTGCAAACTTACCCGCGAGGATTGCGGCGTCCGTCTCTTCCAGAGAGAGCGCGGAGGCCATACACATCGAGGAAGAAGCGGGTGATGCCGCAAATCGGCTGGGTGGGAGGGACGGTGTGGCGGGTTACGACGGTGCTTTCGCCGGTATGACGGCGCTTCCCGGCCTGGAAACCGGGCGAGAGGTGCTAGGAGCCAGTCGACGAAGGTTGGCCCGTGGGGTGAACGCCCGGTCAGAATTTAGCGAATGAAGAGAATCGGGCACACCCCAGCCTCGGCAAGGCGATCGAGCTCGCGGTGGTCGCTGGTCACCAGAGTCCCCTCCTCCTGGATTGCCAGGGCGAGCGCGAAGCAGTCGGCCAGCGCAACCCGACGCCACTCGGCCTTGAGCTTGCCGGCGATACGCCACAGATCGGGAGGCAGTGTCTCGATGAGCTCGAGACCATACTCGGCAAAGATGGCCTCCAGGGTGTCCGCATCGGCCGTGTTCCCGCGGCGGGAGAGGTCGTAGTAGACCTCACACGCATTGACGGCATGGAGGAGGCAGCGGTGGGCGGGCTCTTGGAGCAGCTCTTCCACGACCCCTGCTCCAGGCTCGTCTTCCAGAATGGCGATCAGGGCACAGGAGTCGAAGACGAAGACCGACTCAGCGGCCAAGCTTCCGCTCCTCGATGTCGACCTCCGCAATCTTCCGCCGCGCCACCTCCTCGCTGCCGGAGGTCAGGCCGCGGCCGGCCCCGCGCAGGCGGCGCAGGCGTGCGCGCCGTTCTTCGGCAGACAGCTCGCGGAACGGCCGCGGGTCCTGAGCCAACTCGGCGGCCAGCGCTGCGAGGCGCCCGCGGCCTGGGGGTGGGGCTGCGGCCGGCTCCACCTCACTCCCCGGCGGCACGAGGACGATCAGCTCCGCAGGCCCCGGAGGGATGGCCGAGGGGAACTCGATCGTCGCACGGTGATTTTCCGGAATGACGATACGGAGCCTGTGGGCTTGCACGGCGGGGCGATCTCCTCTCCTCAAGCTGCAATCTACCATGCCCCTCACCCCCGGGCGCGGAAGACGCGGATCTTCTGGCTCTCGGTCATCGCGAGCTCGGCGGCGGCCAGGACCTCGCTCTTGATCGCCTCGCGCTGCAGCCGCGCGAGGCGCCGGGCGGCCATCGCGAGCCCCATCTGGCGCATGCCGAGGACGATCAGGAACTCGAGCGAGACGAGCGCGATGCCGAGGTTGATCTCGCCGGTGACCGCGACCAGGAGCGCCAGGCCGC
>QHVW01000500.1 GCA_003223675.1 Acidobacteriota bacterium | reverse complement strand
GACGGTGACCGGGTAGCTGCCGGCGGAGGCGTAGGTGTGCGTGCCCGAGACGGTGAAGGAGCCGCCTCCGCCCGAGACGATGCCCGCGGTCGTATGGCCATCCCCCCAGTCGATGGTCGCCGTGAAGTCGCCGGCCGTATTCGCCGTGTTGGAATCGGTGAAGGTCGCCACCGCGCCGCTGAACGGCGAGCCGGCCAGCGGGATGAAGGTGACCGGGGAGCCGGCGAGCGCGTCGGTCTCGGTCACCGTGGCGGTCGCCGAGGAGCTGGCGGTGGCGCCGCCGGCGCCGATCTCCGTCACCGTCACGGTGAACGTGAAGCTCCCTTCGTCCGCGTAGGTGTGCTGGCCGCTCACCGTGAACGAGCCCGAGCTGCCGGTGACGGTGCCCGCCGAGGTGGTGCCGTCGCCCCAGTCGATGGTCGTCGTGAAGTCGGCGGCGGTCTTCGAGGTGTCCGCGTCCGAGAAGGTCGCCACCTGGCCGTTGAAGACTGTGCCCTCGGGGGTCGTGAAGCCCGAGGCGACCACGGACAGGCCGGCGGCCACCTTGGCGGTGCTGGTCACGGTCGCCGTGGCGGTGCCGGGCGCGTCGTCGCTCAGCGTCACCATCACCGGATAGTTACCGGGGCTGGCGTAGGTGTGCGTGCCGCTGACCTGGAACGCGCCCGAGCCGCCGGAGACCATACCCGCCGAGGTGGTCGCGTCCCCCCAGTCGATGGTGGCCGTGAAGTCGCTCGCCACGGCCGAGGTGAGGGTGTCCGAGAAGTCGGCCACCGTGGCCGTGAAGCTGGCGCCCGGGGGGGCCGCGAAGGTCCGGGGCGTGCCGGAGAGGACGTCCGCCTCGGCCACGGTCGCGGTGTCGGTCACGCTGGCGAAGCCGGTGCCGGGCTCCTGCTCGGTGATGGTCACCGTCGCGGCGAAGGTCCCCTCGTCATCATAGGTGTGCTGGCCGTCGACCGAGAACGTCCCGGCGTTTTCCGTGATCGTCCCGAAGCTCGTCGGCGAGCCGTCGCCCCAGTCAATGACGGCCACGAAATCCGTCGGCATGGCGGCGGGATTGTCGTCGGTGAAGGTCGCCACCGTGCCGCTGAAGAGGGACTGCTCGCTGGCCGAGAAATTCACCGGCGACGCGGTGATGACGCTGGCGCCGGCCGGCCCGGCCGCCAGGACGAGAAGAAGGCCGGCGGCGAGCCCCCAGACGCAGGACCCAGCCCTGCCGACAACCCGAGAACGGACACTCATGAGCTCCCCTCCTGATCGACCTCATATCGCGCTTGGTCGGACCGAAATTACCAGGAACCCAGGCGGGAGTCGAGAGGGCCCGCCCGGAGCGTCCTGCCCGCCGAATTCTCACCCCCTGGCCCCCTCTCCACTGCGTGGAGAGGGGGAACATATCGGAGCGACTTTGCCGAATCAGAAAAATTTCGATCTCCGGGCCCTCCCTCTCCACGAAGTGGAGAGGGACCGAGGGTGAGGCTTCGGAGGGCAGGACGCTCAAAGGGCCCGATGCTGGAGAGGGAGGATATCGGGCTCTCGGTATAGTCTTCCTCTCATGACCGCCACCACCTCCGCCCAGCAATCCGCCATCGACCGGTTTCGCGAGCTGCACGCCTCCGGATGCTTCGTCCTCCCCAACCCCTGGGACGTGGGGACGGCCCTCTACCTCCAGCGCCTGGGCTTCCAGGCGCTCGCCACCACCTCCTCGGGCTTCGCGTTCTCCCGTGGCCTGCCGGACGAGGTGCGGGCCCTGCCGCGGGACCTGATGCTCGGTCACCTCCGCGACATCGCCGCGGCCACGCCGCTGCCCGTGAACGCGGACTTCCAGTCCGGCTACGCGGACGAGCCCGAGGGGGTGGCCGAGAGCGTGACGCTCTGCGTGGCGACCGGGGTCGCCGGCCTGTCGATCGAGGACACGACGAGCGACGGCGCGCATCTGTATGAGGATCGTCTGGCGGTCGAGCGCATCCGGGCGGCGCGGGCGGCGATCGACGCCTCGGGGATGCCGGTGATCCTGACCGCCCGCTGCGAGGCCTGGCTGATCGGCCATCCGGACGCGGCCCGGGTTGCGCTCGCGCGGCTGGTCGCCTTCGCCGAGGCTGGAGCGGACTGCCTCTACGCTCCCGGCGTCCGGGACCCGCAACGGATCGCGGAGATCGTCAAGGCGGTGGCGCCGAAGCCGGTGAACGTCCTGGTCTCGGCGCCCAGCTCCGAGCTCACGCTCACGCGGCTGACCGACCTCGGGGTCCGGCGCATCTCGGTCGGCTCCGCCCTGGCGCGCGTGGCCTGGGGAGCCTTCATCCGCGCCGCCCGCGACATCCAGGAGACCGGCACCTTCGACGCCTTCGCCGGCGCCGCCCCCTTCGCCGATCTCAACGGTTTCTTCCGGGATCGCGGCTGAGCCGCAGGCGGTCTTTTGTATCCCTGGGACCGCCGGCGTCCCCGCCGGCCTTCCAACCCAATCCGCCCCTCCCGGGCGCGCTTCAGGTAATACAGCACACCTTCAAGTGTAGTCATCGCGCAGCTCCGGCTGCGAATCGGAAAAACACGTCAAGAAAGGAGACGCGTCATGTTGGAACAGAGCCTGCGTAGCCCCCTCCGGAAGCTCTTCATTCTGCTTGCGCTGCTGACGGTGTGCATGGGCTCACTGAGCACCTTCACAGTGCGGAAGGCCCACGCCATGCCCTGCTGCTCGGCTTGCGACTGCGACCCGATCCCGAACTTCTGCCGGTTCGGCTGCTCGCCGAGCTGCTGACACGGCACCGGTAAGTCCCCGCGGGGTGGGGCCGGTCCCCACCCTGCGGCGTGTGTGCGAATCTCCGGTTTCATTCCACAATCAAAATTGCGCTCGGAGTGAAAAACCTCAAATCCATCGGGTCTCCCGATAGGAGGCAGCCATGAGGAAAATTCTGAGCATCCTGACCACTCTTGCCGCGCTGCTTTCCGCACCCGCCACGGCCAGCACGGACTTCTACCATCACAAGGGCGGCAGCGTGACCTCGTTCTACTCGATCGAAGATCCCGGAGGGTGCGTCCGGACCGACGTCACGCTCAACGCCTGGGAAAGCCTCACCAAGACGGGGCCGGGCCCCTTCGAGCCGGCGCCCAACCTGATGTTGGACATCGAGCAGGTCGACTGGTGCGGCCTGGGCTACTTGCGCTCGGCCTTTGGGACGAGCGCGGATTTCGAGATCTCCGTGAGCAATTCGACGACGACCGCGTCGGTGCGGGGCCGGGTGGATCTCTACGACTCGGTGCGGGGGACGACCTCCAGCGCCGAGATCGATCTCCACTGGACCGGCGGCGACCCTCTCATCGTCAGCACGGACAACAACTTCTGGTTCAATGGTCCGTCCACCCGCTCGCTCGCCCGCGGGTCCACCCGGCATCGTGAGGGGGAGGTGACAGGCGCCATCCTCTACGAGGGTGTGGATCTCACCGCGGGAGCGACCGGCGAAGGTGGCATCTATTCCGAGCAGGGGAGCCTCGTCACGATC
>QHVW01000499.1 GCA_003223675.1 Acidobacteriota bacterium | reverse complement strand
GGGCCCCGGAATGCAGGAGGGGTAGAGGCATCCCGTCGTGACCCCATCGCAAGTGACGGAGTTGGTGCCGACCGTGCACGAGCTCGTGCCCGTGCAGGAGATCGGGCAGCCGTCCGGACAGGTCGTGTTGGTCGCCGAGCAGGTGGACTTCAAGACCGGCGCCGGAATCCCGAGGATCGCCGCCATCTGAGTGGCCGTCACCTGCTGGACCGGCGCGGTGCTCTGGAGAGCCCTGGCCGGCGCCTTCTGGGAGGGCTCGGAGGCCTTGGGCTCACCGGCGAAGGCGCGCGAGGTGGAGGCGCAGAGACACAGAGAGCAGAGACAGAGAGAGAGGACGAACAGCCTGAATACTTTCATGCCTGATCCTTTCTCGGCCGGAGGAGCCGGCCAGTCATACCTCATCACAAAGTTTTTATACGTATTGAAGACGTGAAAGATTCACGTGGCAGACAGGCCCGCTACCACCAGCACCTCGCACCGCCCGGTGTTGGAGTCGCGGAGCGTCCTCCCGGCCCGCAGACCGTTCCGGCCTCACGCTCCCAGCGGCAGCTCGCCCTCGGTGCTCAGGCGCTCCAGCCGGGGCGCTGTACCCGGGGCCCAGCGCTTCGCCCGGTGGGTGATCCGGTAGGCGAGCGGGCCGCCGTCGGGACGGTCGCTGCGTTCGAGCGGGCGGGGGATGCAGACGAATTCGACTTGCAGATCCTCGGCGCTCGCCCGCACTACGGCGTAGCCGTGGCCGCCGAGATCCGTGAACGCGAGGTGCGGCGCGACCTCCGGGTTGGCGGCGGCCAGTGCCTGTTGGCGGTCTCCCGTCTTCTGCAGGGCGAGACTGGCGCGGACGCCGTGCCGGAGCGACAGGTTAATCGCCGGCTCCGCCGGTCCCCCGGACGCGGGATCGTGAAGGTAGAGGGCGCGCCACGGCTGGTCTTTTTTCACATTGTGCTGCGCGGCCTCGAACAGGGTGGGCGCCGAGATCGATCCGGTGATGAATTCCACGCCGACCGGCTTGTAGGATTGCGGCGGCAGCGACCGCGAGAGGACCCCGGCCGCGAAGGCGTGCCGGTCCCCGGCGATGGTGGCGAAGCCGGCGATCCGCTCGCGCTCGACCAGATCCAGGATCTCCGCGCGCTCCGAGCGGTAGCCGCTCCAGTCGTCGCCGCCGGCCAGCGCGAAACCGTCCGCCGGCCAGCGCGGTCCTCCCTCGGCGGGCAGGTTCTGGAGATCGGTCCGCCAGTCGAGCATGCCCACCGAATTCCCCCACAGCTTCCAGGTCGCGGCCGAGGCGCGCAGCCGCTCCAGAAACCATTTCTTCTGCTCGCCGCCGAGCATCGAGGCGGGCGGCGCGCCGCGGCGGGGATTGGGCACGTCGGCGCCGTTGAAGCGGATCGCCGCCGGCGGCTTGCCCCCTCCGTACGCGCGCCCGGCATCCAGGACCTCGACGGCTTCCAATGGAAAGAAATAGGGGAACGCCTTGGATTGGAACGCCGCGGCCCCCGGCTGGTCGACCACCGGCTCGGAGCGGAACGAGCGGTTGTCGGTGAGGATCAGCTCGACGTTGCGGCCCCAGCGCAGGGTGCGGAAGATCTTGAGGCTCTCGATCGCCGCGAGGTTCCCCTTCTCCAGGCCCAGGCCGTGCTCGTCGAGCTCGCCGAGGGGTGCGTCGGCGACGGCGGGAGCCACGAAGAGGTCGCGGCGTGTGGAGCCCGGCTGGGCCACCCGCGCCGGCTGATACTCGAACCAGGCCTGGTTGGCCGCGGTCTTGCGCGTCTGCGCGGGCCGGACGCCGCCGAAATTCTGCTGGCTTTGCCACCCCTTCCACGAGAACTCG
>QHVW01000925.1 GCA_003223675.1 Acidobacteriota bacterium | reverse complement strand
TATGCTCCCCAGAATCATCGCTGCCACGCCAGACGAAGAGGACCGGCTCACTCTTACCCGCGAATTGCGCCGAGGCGAAAGAACTGAATCCTATCAACAGGCGAGAGCAAGAGTCGAAAAGCTGCTCAATCTTAATGACGGTTGGAATACCTATGGAGCGAAGACCCCCAGTAAACGGGCCGCCTATTTCGCTCTCCACTTTCTGAGAGGCGCCATCGGCGTGCTGATATATCATGGAGTTTCAGTCCCTACGCCGTATCTGTTTACCGGGTTTGAGCCGTGAGCAGGTCGTGATAGGAAGGTGGCCTGGGACTGTGAAGAATGGTGCTGAAGAGCGCGAGTAAGTTGAGGCCGCGTTGCTGACCTGTCCGCAGGAGGCTGGTCAAGATGGCCTGGGCCTCGGCGCCGCGGGGTGTGCGGTTGCCGCCGCACGATTTGCGGTTGACGACGGCGGGCCGGATCGCCTGTTCGGCGGGCCAATTGGTGGCCTCAACATCCTCCCGGTCCAAGAAGACGAACAGATCGTTCTGGTGGCGCCTTAAGTGCTTGGCCAAGCGCCGATTGCCGGGATGGGTGATGCGACCTGCGAGCAGGCGGTTCATCTGGGCGATCAGGCGCCCCTTGGCAATTCGCACTCCCTGCGGGCTGAGGGTTCCAGCCGTCCGCCGATCCCGCACCGCCAAGGCCGCCTGAAGAATGGCCTTCACTTGGCGGGGAAATCTCACCGCGCCGCCTTGAGCGGTCTCCAGCATCTCCCGACACCGCCGCAGCAGATGGGCCAGGCAGGTCTGTTGGGTCGCTTGGAGGAACCGTCGATAAGGCGCCCACCCATCCGCCACCAGGACTCCCGCATAGCTCTCTCCCAGCACCGCTGCCGCTTCGGCGAACCCACGGCCCCGCGCAATCGCATAGACCGTCTCCCGTCGATTGGTGAAGGCCCACAGCCAACCGCTGCGCCCCCCGATCCGCCAGCCGCTCTCGTCCGGGTAGACCACGGCCGACTCGCGAATCGCTTGCACCAACTCCTCATAGATCGGCTGCGACTTCAACGCCGTCCGCAGTAGCGCCCGGCACAACGTCGAGCGCGACACCCGAAGCCCGGCCATCTGTTCCAGCAGACCGGCGATCTTGCCGTAGCTCAAGCCGCCGACTTTGTTCAGATAGGTGGCCAGCGACACCACCCCCGGACCGATCTGAACGCCGGCCACTCCCACCGCCTGTGAGCTCTGGTGAGGATGTCGCCCGACCTGCCGACGCCCGCACTGGGAGCACTCGCCATAGTGGAGGACGAACTCGGTCGTCCATGGACGGATCTCCGGAATGTCAATTTGGTATTGGCTTTCCTGGCCTACCCGCTGCACTGGGCTCTGGCAGACCTCGCACAGCGAAGGGCAGCCGACCTCAATCGTCTCGTCGACCTGCTCGGGAACCGGCCGGCAAGCGCGTTGTCCATACCGCTCGGCGGGCTTGCGGCCCGGCGTTTGGGGGTGGCTCTTCGGCTCTCCCTTCGAGAACGGGGCGGCTTGACGTTTGCCGCCGCGTCGCAATTCCTCGATGATCTTCTCCAACTGAGCGATCTGGCTCCCTTGCTGCTCGATGCGCTGCTCCAACTCAGCGATCCGGCTCCGAAGCTCAGAGTTCTCTTGACGGAGTTCCTCGGAAGTTGGCATGTCTGAGAAAGATTAGACCATACCTCTAAGGAAAGAACAAGTCTCTTCCAGGCGTGCCGTCAAGGCTGAAGGTAGGCTTTAAGGGGCTGGGAAGGCGGTAAACAGATACGGGCAACTCATCTTTGACGCACCGGTGATCATGCAGTGCTACACGGCGGAGCAGGCTCTCGCAGATCACGCCGAGGAATTGCGCGACTTTCTCAGGCGTTTGGGCGAGGAGGGGCAGCAAGGGGCTGTCGGGATCGTGATCGATCGCGACTACCTGGAGATCCGCTTCCCGCTCGAGGAGGAATGATGGCTAAGAATGTCGAGACCCTGGCGAAGAAGCTTGGCGCTACCGTAGTGGGAACCGTGCCCGATTACTCCGCAGGCGCATTTGGTATGGCAACGCTGGCGGAGACCTTGCGAGAACGGCTGGAACCGAGTGTCGGTAAGCGACCTGGACGACCTTCCAATCCGGCATGGAGTAAGAGGCCGAAGGTGCCAATGGCACCAGAGACCGAGCAACGCCTCAAAGAGCTTGCCAACCTGCTCAGCGCAGGGGAGCGGCAAGTGAGTCCCATGCAGGTTGCGGCACTAATTCTCGAACAGGCAACAGCCAGCTACTTTCGGACCGCCGCTCCTCGGAAACAGAAGCAGCGGTGAGCTTGTGAGGCCTAACGCCCGGCATCAGCGGCGAGCGCCCACGCCCCTGACGATAAAGGCAACGCTGTGGCGCGAGTCCACTGCATGCCGTTGTTATGCCACCGTTGGGTCAATGTATCTTGCTGCTCCATTTCAACCGACTACCGACTTTTGTAGCGGCATAACAGCCTAGCTTAACTTCACCGTGCCTGCCCCCCGAACGCTTATCGCCGGTCCTTCTGGTCAGCAGGCGGGAAGCGTAGAGAAATATACATGTCCTTTGTTCTCAGCGTCTTACTATCCTACGCCCGCTCCCAGCAGTCGTCAACGTGGCGATCGCCTGACGTAGCGGCGCTCCGATCATACCGTCTAGCGGCTGGAAGGTGAGGTCCCGCCCCACGAGCCCCTGGAGCCCTCGTCCAGCTCGCCTCCTTGAGCCTGTCCAAGATCCATTGATTCAGGCTTTTGCCTTCCTTTTTCGCTTGGGCGTAGACCTTGCGATGCAGAGGCGGCGGAACCCGCAGCATCAATCGTCCGAAGAACGGCTTATCCGGTTCTTCGCCTCGCTGCTGACAGAATTCCAGGTAATCGTCAATCGAGTCATGGAAGGCTTGCGTCAGCTCTTCGATGCTCGTTCCCTGGAAGGTGATGACATCCCGGGTATCGAGAACCTCTCCGTGAAAAAGCCCCGCTTCCGCATCGAGCTCCACATGTCCTGTATAGCCTTTATAGGTCAGCATCTCTCTATTCTTACCCCGCCCCCGCCCGCAGCTCCAGCCCCGTCACCAGCAGCGTCGGCGATCCGATCATCCCGTCCAGCGGCTGGAAGGTGAGGTCCCTTCCCACGCCGGCGATCCCCTTGAGGAAGGCGCCGATGCCGCCGCAGAGCCAGGCCTTGGCGACCGGGGCGCTGGCGCGGCCGGACTGCACGGCGAAGCCGCAGACGGGGAGCGCGAAGCGGTCGCCGGCGAGGTCGAAGGTCCCTGAGCCGGTAGCGTCGATCAGGTAGTACCCCTGGGAGACCGCGCCGAGGAGCGTCGCCACCGGGGTCCGGGGCTCCGGCTTGAGATAGAGATGGGTGGGGCCCGGCGCCGGGAGATCGCGCCAGCCGGGACGCCGGACGCAGCCGGAGGTCTCGCCGTGGGCCGCCCCCTCCTGCCACCAGGCCAGCAGCGGCTGCCGGAAGAGCCCCTCCTCCACCAGCACCACCTCGCGGGTGGGCACCCCCTCGCCGTCCACCGGCGCCTCGAACGCCCCGCCGGGGAGGCGGCCGTTGTCGATCAGGGTCACGCGCTCGCTGCCGAAGCGTCCCCGGGCGCCGGTCAGACGCGAGCCGGGACCGGGGCCCACCAGGAGCGGCAGCAGGCCTGCCAGCATGCGCGAGGCCACGTTCGGGGCGAGGAGAACCTCCCCGCTGTCCCGCTCCGGCGCGGCGCCCGCGGCGGAGACCGCCAGCCGGTCGGCCAGACGGCGGGCCAGGGCCGTGGGATGGAAACGCCGGGGCTCGCGCGCCGCCAGGTAGAGAGACGCCGAGACCGCCGGCCGCCCCGGACCGGCGGCTTCGAGATAGAGCGTCGAGATGCGGCCGCGGGTGGCCGCCCTCAAGCCCCGGCTGTTGGCGAGCTCGGCCTCGCTCGAGCCATCCTCCAGCACGGCCCGGAGAAGGCGCGCCTTCGGTAGCTCGGCCTCCAGCTCGCGGCCGAGGCTCTCAAGCAGCTTCAGCCCCTCGCGCTCGCCGATCAGCGGCGTGTCGAAATCCGAGGGGGGATTCCACGCCGGCACCGGCGCGGGCTCCGGCAGCTCCAGGGAGTGGCCGGGCACCGGCTCGGGCCACGGGCCGCCGGGAGAGGGATCGCCGGTCGCGGCGGCGAAGAAGGAGGCCCGGCGGTTGCCGGCGCGCACCGCCCAGGCCCGCTCCTGGCTGATGGAAGCGGTCTCGGTGACCGGCGTCCGCTCCAGCCGGCGGGAGCGCCCCCGCTTCACGTAGACCTCGGCGTCGCTCAGGTGGCGCTTGAGCACCGCGCGAAGGATCTCGTCCAGGGAGGCTGGCTGGCTCACGGCGCCACCTCCACATCCTCCAGGCGCAGCGACGGCGCGGTGGCCCACACCGGGAGCTTCTGCCCCCCCTTGGCGCACCAGCCGGCGCCGGCCGGCTTCGCCTGCGAGCCCACAGCCACCACCCGGGTCAGCAGGTCGGCCACCCGGCCGCGCAGCACGCAGGGGCCTACCACCTCGGCCAGGGCGCCGCGCCGGAAGCGGCGGGCATACGGGAGATGCAGGGCGAATTCCCCGGTGAGGGGATCGAGGGCGCCACGGCTCGCCTCCGGCAGGAAGAGCCCCTCCGCCGCGCCCGCCAGCAGGTCGGCCTCGGACGCCTCGCCGGGGAGGATCTCCAGGTGGCTCGACCGCGGTCCGGGCGGCAGGTGGCGGGTCCCCCGCCGCCCGGCTCCGGGGAGGAAGACCGGCGAGGTGCGGGCCCACAAGGCGTCCGCCAGCGGCTGCTCGACGATCCCGCCGCGCAGGAGCCAGCGGCGGACGGCGGACGCCCCCTCGTCGTCCGTGGTCCGCCGCACCCCCTCGGGGGCCGACGACGGATCGTCCAGCACGTCCAGACAGGGGGCGGCCATGGCGACCCCCACCGCCGCCTCCGGATTCCCTCCCTGGGCCAGGGTGTCCGCCTCCAGGGCATGGGCCACGGCCTCGTGAAGCAGCACGGCCACGGTGTGCGGCGCCAGCACCACGGGACCCCGGAAGGGGGCCGGCGGCAGGGCCTGGCGGGCGCGGAACAGGGCCACCGTGGTGGCGGCGATCTCCTCGGCGGCGCCGCCGGAGAGACGGGGGAGGAGCGTGCCGTAGCGTCCCCAGGAGGATTCCACCATGCAGCTATAGAAGGACTCGCTCTCGGCCCCGGCCACCAGGCGGGGCCCCACCACCTGCACCCACCGCCGGTGCCGCCGCACGGACACCCGCAGCGGGAACCCCACGTGATGGGCCCGCACCGCCCGCGACAGCAGGCCGGGGAAGTCGAGCAGTTCGGGCGCCGCCACCGGATCGGGGGGTCCCACCTCCAGCGTGGGCTCCGGGTAGCTGGCGGCCGAGATCGCCCGCGCCACCTGGCGCAGGGCCTCGGCGAACGGCCGGGCCTCGATGGCGTCGCGCGAGGCCATCCAGGTGAGCCCCTCGCGCACCAGGCGGACGGCGAACCCCTCCTCCCGCCAGGCCCGCAATCCTCCGGCGTCCCCCTCGGGGGCGAGCTCCACCTCCTCCCGCCGCTCGAAGAAGGCGTCCACCACGTCGTCGGGGTGCTCGGCGATCTGCGAGAGGGTGCGGGCGACGGCGGCGGTGTCCAGCTTCGAGAACGGCATGGGAGGCGGATTCTACTCCGCCGTCCGCTCCCCCTCCCGCAGCACGCGCAGGAAGTTGCCCCCCAGGATCAGCTTCACCCCGGCCCGGTCCACCCCCCGGGCGAGCAGGGCCGCGGTGAGGTCCGGGAGCTTGCCGGGATCTTCGAGCCCTTCGAGCACGTCCGGGATGCCGTCGAAGTCGGTGCCGATCCCCACGTGCTCCTCGCCTCCCAGATCCACGAGATGGATGAGGTGATCCACGAAGACGGAGAGCGGGACCCTGGGCAGCGGACGGTCCGCGAACAGGCGGGCCCGCTCGCGCCAGACCTTGCGGGGATTCCGGAGGTACTCCTCCTCAGTCTCCATCAGCTCGGGCTTGAGCTCCTTGCCGCGCTCGGCGTCCGCCTTCGACGCCTCGGGGCCCACGAAGGCGGGATAGCTGTTCGCCATCACCATCCCCCCCTTGCGGGCGATCTCGCGGACGAGGCCGTCCGGCAGGTTCCGCGGGTGATCGCAGAGGGCGCGGGCGGAGCTGTGGCTGGCGATCACGGGGCCGGGAGAGACGTCGAGCACGTGGCGCACGGCGGCGTCCGAGACGTGGGAGACGTCCGGAAGGATGCCCAGCCGGCTCATCTTCCAGACGATCCCCTCCCCCTCGCTGGAGAGCCCCCCGTGGCGGGGCTCGTCGGTCGAGGCGTCGCACCACTCGTGGGAGGCCCAGTGGGTGAGGGTGACGTAGCGCACCCCCATGCGGACGCACTCATCGAGCGCGCCGGGCACGGTGAGCGGGCGGCCGTTCTCCAGGCCGAAGAGCACGGCGACCTCCCCCCGCCGGGCGGCGCTCTCGAGATCCTTCGCGGAGGCCACCTGCGCGAGCTGGCCCGGGATGAGGGCGCCGGTGGAGAGCCGGTAGAGCTCCTGGGCATGCTCCCACCCCGGCTCCGGCTCGAGCGGGGCGGGCACATAGAGGGCGAACACCAGCGCGTCCACCCCGCCCGCCCGCAGGCGAGGGAGGTCGACGTGCCGGTCGGTGAGACGCTGGGAGAGGTCCGCCGGCTCCTCCCAGAGC
>QHVW01000498.1 GCA_003223675.1 Acidobacteriota bacterium | reverse complement strand
AGGCCGATGCCGCAGTCGAAGCCGGTGCGCACCTCGGAGGCGTCGTCCTTGAACCGCCGCAGGGAGGCGATCTTCCCCTCGTAGATCACCCGGTTGTCGCGCAGCAGGCGCACCGCGGCGGTCCGCGGGATCACCCCTTCGATCACGTGACAGCCGGCGACCGTGCCCACCTTGGGCACCTTGAAGGTGTCGCGCACCTCGGCGCGGCCGGCGGAGACCTCGCGGAAGGTGGGCTCGAGCAGCCCGGTCATCGCCTTGCGGAGCTCGTCAATCAGCTCGTAGATCACGGTGTGGAGGCGGATCTCCACCTCCTCCTTCTCCGCGAGGTCGACGGCGCTGCGCTCGGGCCGGACGTTGAAGCCGATGATGATCGCCTTCGAGGCCGAGGCGAGGAGCACGTCGTTGGTCGAGATGGCGCCGATCCCTGAGTGCAGGACCGAGACCTTGACCTTGTCCGTGCTCGCCTTGCCCAGCGCCTCGCGCAGCACCTCCACCGACCCCTGCACGTCCGCCTTGAGGATGACGGGGAGCTCCTTGACCTCCCCCTCCTGGATGTGGGTGAAGAGCTGGTCGAGCGACATCCGCGCCTGGCTGGGCGCGAGGCCCCGCCGGCGCTGCTCCTGGGCCCGGAACTCGGCGATGCTGCGCGCCTTCGACTCGTCCTCCACCACCTGCAGCATGTCGCCGGCGTCGGGGAGATCGTTGAAGCCGGTGACCTCGACCGGGGTCGAGGGGCCGGCCTTCTGCGCCCGGTGGCCGAGGTCGTCGCTCATCGAGCGCACCCGCCCCCAGGCGGAGCCGGAGACGAAGACGTCCCCCACCTTGAGCGTGCCGTTCTGCACCAGCACGGTGGCCACGGTGCCGCGGCCGACCTCCTTGCGGGCTTCCAGCACGGCGCCCTGGGCGGCGATCTCCGGGTTGGCCTTGAGGTCGAGGATGTCGGCGGTCAGCAGGATCATCTCCAGGAGGTCCTGGATGCCCTGCCGCTTGAGGGCCGAGATCGGCACCATCACCGTGTCGCCCCCCCAGTCCTCGGCCATCAGGCCGCGGTCGGAGAGCTCCTTCTTGACGCGGTCGAGGTTGGCGTTGGACTTGTCGATCTTGTTGATCGCCACCACGATCGGCACCTTGGCCGCGCGGGCGTGGTCGATCGCCTCGATCGTCTGCGGCATCACGCCGTCGTCCGCCGCCACCACCAGGATGACGATGTCGGTGATGCGGGCGCCGCGGGCGCGCATCATGGTGAACGCCTCGTGGCCGGGGGTGTCGACGAAGACGATCTGCCGGCCGTTGACCTCCACGTGATAGGCGCCGATGTGCTGGGTGATGCCGCCGAACTCGGCCTCGGTCAGCTTCGACTGCCGGATGGCGTCGAGCAGCGAGGTCTTGCCGTGGTCGACGTGGCCCATGATGGTGACCACCGGGGCGCGGGAGACCTTCCGGGTCTCGGTGTCCGGCTGCCCGAGCTCGCGCGCCAGGTCCTGGGCCAGCTCGGGGTCCAGCACCTGGTTGATGTTGGCCATGATGCCGCGCCGGAACAGGGAGCCCATCAGGTCGCGCACGCGCACGCCGAGCTTCTCGGCGAACTCGCGCAGGGTCATCCCCTCGCCGATCATCACCGGGCCCGCGGGCTTGTCCTTCTTGAAGGTGAGCACCTTGCCGCCTTCCGCCTCGTCCTTCCTGAGCTCGGTGCGGCGCCGGCGCCGGCCGCTCATCGCGGCGAGATCCTCTTCCTCGAGATCCTCGAGGGTCCCCTTGAAGCTGGTCAGGTTCTCCTCGCCCCCCGCGCGCGGTCCGGGCTTCTTGGTCCCCTTCTTCTTCTTGTCGCGCTCGATCTGCTCCTGCATCCGCTCGGCGGCGCGCCGCCTCTGCTCCTCGGTCGAGACCGGAACGGCCTGGCCGGGACGCGTGGGCGCCGGCGGACCGCCGGGGCGCTGCTGGCCCCCCGGGCCCGGACGGGCGCTGGCCTGTTGCATGCCGGGACGGGAGCCGAGGCCGCCGGGGCCTCCCTGGCGCGGCGGGCCGCCGGGACCGGGACGGCCGCCGGGACCAGTGGAGGGCCGACCATCGGAACGCCCCGCGGGCGGGCCACCGGGCCGGCCGCCGCCCGACGGAGCGGGACGGGCCACAGCGGGGGACGGGCCGGCCGCCGACCGCGAGGGCGGCGGCGGGGGAGCCTCGCGCATCTGGTGAGGCGCGGGCGCAGGCGCGGGCGGCGCCTGGATCTCGGTGACGTGGGCGGGCGGCGCCTCGACCGGAACCGCCGTGGCGACCCCGTCGGCGGCGCTCGCCGCGATCTCGGGCTGGACCGTCTCGACGGCCGTCTCGGGCAGGGCCTCGGCCATGGCCGGAGCCTCCACGGCCACCGGCGCGGGGCGCTCGCTCATCGGCAGCGTCTGAATGCGCGGCTCCACCTTCTGGATCAGCGTGCGCGGGCGCCGCGAGCCCAGGGGGTTCGCCAGGGGGCGGCGAGCCGCCATGGGAGGCGGCGGCGCGGCGGCCGTGCGCCGGCGATCCGGACCGCCGGCGCCCGGCGACTGCTCGTCCCGCAGGATCACCTCCCTGGGATGGGGCAGCTTCTTGCCCTGGAGGATCGCCTGAATGATGTCGGTGTCGATCTGCGCGTCATCCCCTTCGACCCGCGCACCGATGGACTTCAGCTTGAAGACGAGGTCCTGGTTGGAGATCCCCATCATCTTCGCGAGGTCCTGGACTCGAATCTTTCCCATATATTTCTCGTGACTCCTCTACGTGACTCCTCGAATTGAACGGGGGCGCCCCTCCCCGAGGGGAATTACGACTCTTTCTCCTCGGAGGGGACCTCCTCCGTCTCCTCGGCCGGCTCGTCGCCGCCGAGCATGGCCGCGGCCGCCGCCACGTTGCTGCTGCGCTGATGCTCGCTCTCCGCGAAGGCGCGGCTGAGAGCCGCCATGAAGTCCTCGTCGGCCATCGAGGTCCCGGCCGCGGGCGCCGCCTCGGGGGCCCGGAAGGGACCGATGTCCAGGTTGGCCATCCGCTGCTCCCGCAGCTCCTTCGCCCAGGCGACCAGAGCTTCGGCCTGCTCGCGGTCGAAATCCTCGACCTCCAGCGCCAGCAGCGTCTCCGGCTCCGCGTCGGCCAGGGCCTCGACGTCGCCGTAGCCCGCCTCCTGGAGCCGGTTGGCAACCTCTGCGCCGATCCCCGGGGCGGAGAGCACGTCCGCCTGCTTCGGCGCCGCCGGGATCTGCGACATCGCGTTCTGCAGCATGCGGGCGAGCGCGTCGGCCACCTCGTCCTTGACGTCGCTCTCGCTCTTGATGTCGATGCGCGAGCCGATCAGCTCCGAGGCGAGGCGCACGTTCTGGCCCCGCTTGCCGATCGCCAACGAGAGCTGTTCGTCCTCGACGATCACGTCGAGGTGCGGAGTTTCTCCCTGATGGGTCACCGACACGCGGGTGATCTTGGCCGGCGCCAGGGCGCTCTGGGCGAAGGTCACCAGGTCGTCGCTGTACTCGATGATGTCGATCTTCTCGCCGCGCAGCTCGCGGATGATCGACTGCACGCGCGACCCCTTCATGCCG
>QHVW01000924.1 GCA_003223675.1 Acidobacteriota bacterium | reverse complement strand
AACGTTAACGCATAAGACAACTACAGTACAGGCAAAGGCAAGGACAATCTGATCCTGGGTAATCTCGCCACTCCTAGGCACGTCAATTTTGTTGATTACCCATACAGCTATGAGACTCGACAGCATGGAGAGCAAGTAAAAACCTGCGAGCTTTTGGCGATGACTTTTGCAGTCCGCTTTCGACAGCACACCAGGAGTTATTTTATCCTTCATTTTTGCATAAAAGTAACCTGACGGCACAAGGAGGCCCAATAACGCGATCATGAACAGAAACCCGTACAGATCCCAGTGAGTCAGTTTTTTCAACTCAACCACTGACAGAAGGAGAATGTGCACCGTAGCAAAATATAAGCCAAACGGCAACGCAAGGGTAGATAAGACAGATGTCAAGCAGGTTTGCTCTGGCGCAGCCTTATAGCTAAGCGCCTCTTTCAGATAAGTATCACAGATGAGAAAAGTACACCAGATTCGCCCCGGCACATAGAGAAGAGCCGCAAACAGTAGGAGAAAAAAAGACCCCAATATGGCCATCAACCCCAGAAACAGAAGCGACTCCTCCCACTGGACCTGAGGAAAGTAACCGATGCTCGCGTAATACATCGAGAGTAGGCCGCCCCCCAGCCCGAAAAGCACCAGCCACTCCAAGGCTTTGAAATCCGGCTTGAGATCGCTGTCCGCTTCGTTCTCTTTAACCTTGCCCTCGCCGGCTTCTTGAGTTGCATCTTCAGAGCCAACCGCGTACCCATATCCGTACTCGTATTGGATGTGCTCTATAGCCATATATTTCTCCTCCGCTAAGAGCTGGGTTATTACCGACACCTCGTATCTGATAGAATCAGATTACGACGGCAGTCCATGGACGTCAATACTGGCCGGCGGGTTCCGCCTACACATCCATCTCGTAGGCCACCTTCAGCCACCGAAGCCGCCGGTGTCGATGAGGCGGCCGGTGGCGGGGGTGTCCTTGAGGGCGAAGCCGAGGTCGATGCGCGTCGCCGTGGTGGGCTTGATCTGGGCGAAGACGTGGTTGCGATAGAGGGGGACGATCGTCGAGCAGGGGCAGGCCTTGACGTCCGGCCCGGTCGCGAGCCCGAGCTTCAGCAGCGCGTCGTAGAGCGGCCGCAAGGCGGCCTTGCGGCCGGCGAGCATGGCGTCCACGTATTCGACGGCGCGGCGGAGGTAGTGATCCGCGTCACCGGTCTCCTCCATGGTGCCGAGCGAGGTCTCGGCGATCCACTGGGCGGAGTTGGTCCCCAAGCCGTGCTCGGACTTGAGCCATGCGGTCCGCTCTTTGGCGGTCGCCGGCCCCTGCTCCTCCACCAGCCGCAGCCACTCGTCGAGCGAGCGGCCGGTCTTCCGCGGCAGCTCGTTGATCCAGTTGCGCACGTATTGGACGCTGGGATGGACGCTGTAGGGGTGGGTCGCCTGAGGCATGGTGAGGGGCTCCAGAAGAGGGATCTTAGCATCTGGGGCGCCGCTCAATGCGGACCGGCCGTCCCCCCATTCATCGACTCGGCGCGCTTGCGGGCCGCGGCCAGCGGGGGTACTTCCCACCGGGCCCGCTCCTCGTCGGTGACGGAGGGATCGACGTCCCAGAGGATCCAGCGGCCTTCCACCTTCTTGAATTGGGTGCCGTAGAGCTGGGGCTTGCCCTGGCTCATCAGCCAGCGGTCCTGGGTGGCGGCGGCGAGCCAGCGGGCGTCGGAGCTCTCGGGGTCGAGCTCGACCGCCTTGAGGCACCACTGGTGGGCCAGGGCGTAGTCCTCGGTCTTGTCGCTGTGCTGGAGGATCAGGGCCGCGTTGAAATAATCGTCGGCCTGGTGGAGCCCTCCCGCCGCGGCGATCTCCCGGGTGCGCTTGAGACGCTCCTCGTCGCGCTTGCCGACCGCGGTCCAGTCGATCTTGTCTCCGGCCTCGCGGTCCTTCTGGTCCTCCGCGGTGAGGTGCGCGAGCTCGGTGTTGAGGGTCGCCTCATGGGCGTCGCTCCGCGTCTTGACACCGTCGTGGAACGCCTTCCAGCGCGGATCTTTCCGCAGCGGCTCGATCTGGGGGTTCGCGTCGGCCCGTTCGAGGTCGCGGTAGCCGCGGGCGGCGGCCTTGTCGAGGCTGGCGAAGGCGGCCTCCGGATTGCCGGCCGCAGTGAGGCAGGCCGCGGCGGCGAAGAAGGCGCGGGCGGCGCTCCGGTCGCCGGTGGCGGCCTGGGCGGCGGCGGTGAAGCGCTCGGCGCAATGGGGCCAGTCGTTCTGGGAGTAGGCTTCGGCTCCCTGCTGGAACAGCGTCCGGAAATCGGGCGGGGCCTGCGCGAACGCGCCGCCGGCCGTGGCGAGGACAAGGGTCGGGGCAAGGACGAAAACGGGCCTCAAGACGCGTGGGAAGATCATGGCACCTCCTTGCGCTTGCCGTGATTCATACGCCCCGCCAGCCGCCGGGTTGCATCCACGGCAGCGCGATGTAAACGCGTTTACAGTGTATCGAGAGATCTCGGGCTGCGATAGAGTCCAAACGGAGGACGCGCGAACGATGACGAATTCTTTTTCATTTCCCGACGGATTCCTCTGGGGAGCGGCGACCTCGGCGTATCAGGTGGAGGGCTCTCCCCTGGCCGACGGCGCGGGCCCGAGCATCTGGCACCGCTTCACGCGCACGCCCTGGCTGGTGCCGAGCGGCGACAACGGCGACGTGGCCTGCGATCACTACCGGCTCTACGAGGAGGACGTGCGGCTGATGCGCGAGCTCGGGCTCCACGCCTACCGCTTCAGCGTCGCCTGGGGGCGCGTGCTGCCCGAGGGGACCGGCCGGGTCAACGAGAAGGGGCTCGACTTCTACCGCCGGCTGGTGGACGCCCTGCTGGAGAACGGCATCCAGCCGCTGGTGACCCTCTATCATTGGGACCTGCCGGCGGCGCTCGACGACCGCGGCGGCTGGCTCAACCGGGACGTGGCGGGCTGGTTCGCCGAGTATGCCCGGGTGATGTTCCGCGCCCTCGACGACCGCGTGCGGACGTGGGCGACCCTCAACGAGCCCTGGGTGGTGACCGACGGCGGCTACCTGCACGGCGCGCTGGCGCCCGGGCATCGAAACCTTTTCGAAGCGCCCATCGCCTCCCACCACCTGCTGCTCGCGCACGCCGCCGCGGTGGAAGCCTACCGCGCGGAAGGGCGGCACAAGATCGGCCTGGTGGTGAACCTGGAGCCCAAGTATCCGGCCTCGGACAGCGAGGAGGACCTCGCCGCCACCCGCCGGGCCGACGCCTACATGAACCGGCAATATCTCGATCCGGTGTTCCACGGCCGCTATCCGGACGAGATGGCGGAGGTCTTCGGCGAGGCCTGGCCGGATTTTCCATCCGCGGATCTCGCGCGCATCCGCCAGCCGATCGATTTCCTGGGCGTCAACTACTACACGCGCAACGTGACCAAATTCGATCCCACGGCGCTCCCCGTCCAGGCCTCCGCGGTCAAACAGAAACGCCACGCCTACACGGAGACGGCCTGGGAGGTCTATCCCGAAGGGCTCACCGATACGCTGGTCTGGGTGAAGGAGAATTACGGCGACCTGCCGCTCTACATCACCGAGAACGGCGCCGCCTTCTACGATCCGCCCACGGCGCACGGCGAGCTCTCCGATCCGCTGCGCGTCGACTATCTGCGTACCCATCTGCAGGCCGCGCGCGAGGCGATCGAGCGCGGCGTCGATCTGCGCGGCTACTTCGCCTGGTCGCTGCTCGACAACCTCGAATGGAGCCTGGGATTCTCGAAGCGCTTCGGCATCGTCCACGTCGACTCCGAGACCCTGAAGCGGACCCCCAAGGCGAGCGCGCGGTTCTATGCGGAGGTGATCCGGACGAACGGGGGGAATCTGGGGTAGGCTGAAGAGTCCCGGCACCGTCACCGCAGACCGGCTGGCCGTTCTCCTTGTCCTCAGGAGAGGACTTTGAGTGTCCCCTCCACAGGTCGATCCCTCCCCATTTCCGCTCCCGGAAGCCTGGCAACCGCTTTGCTAGTTGCGGATCTCTCTGCTGTGCCTTGCGATCCGAGGAGAATTTATGAAATCTATTATTTTCTGGGGATTCACCATAGCACTCAGCGTCTCTCTCCCCTCACTGGCTCAGATGCCCCAGACCGAGGTCCCGATCGTCGGCGAGACGATCGACGTCCGGGTGGTCAACGTCGAGGCGGTGATCACCAATGCCGCGGGCGAGCGCGTGCGGGGCCTGGCGGCCGGGGATTTCCGGCTGCTGGTGGACGGCAAGGAGGTGCCGGTCGAATACTTCGCGGAGATCGCGGACGGGACCTCGGTGAAAGCCGAGAACGCTCCCGTCGCCGCGGGCGAGGAGGTGGCGCGGAATTATCTGGTGTACGTCGACGAAGCGTTCTCCCTCGCCGGCCGCCGCAACAGCGTGCTGGAGAAAATGGAGCGCGATCTCGCCCTGCTCGGGCCCGCGGACCGCATGGCGGTCCTCGCCTTCGACGGCACCCGCATCCACGTGCTGACCGGCTGGACGGGCGATAAAAAGACACTTCAGGCCGCTCTTGCGCAGGCCCGGCAGCGCCCGGCCCGGGGCGATGAGATGCTCGCGAGCCAGCGCAAGCTGCAGGCCGACGTCACTTGGATCCAGGACAACGCGGACGGCATCGCGAGCGGCGACTCCAACCGTGTGGGAGGCCCCAAGGTCAGCGAGATCGGGGAGGAATTCGATTGGATGTCCCGGCGGATCAGCCCGGAGGCCCGCACCGGTCTCGGCAAGAGCACGGAGGCCGCCGTCGCGGCCCTGGGCGGTTTCGAGACGCCGCCCGGCCGCCGGATGATGCTCCTGCTGTCGGGCGCCTGGTCGCTCTCCGTGGCGCCCCGCCTCTACGGTCCGCTGGTGCGGACCGCCAACCAACTCGGCTACACGGTCTATCCGGTCGACGCCTCGCAATCGGACGCCACGCAGGGCACCGCGCTCGACGCGCTGGCGCGGGCCACCGGCGGCCGGCTGCTGAGCTCCACGAGCGCCGCCGCCTTCCGCGAGGCGGTGAGCGATTCGGGCACCTACTACTGGCTCGGCTTCACGCCCGCCTGGAAGGCGGACGACCACGGGCACTCGATGACCGTGGAGGTCCGCCGGCCCGGCCTCACGGTGCGGTCGCGCGGCGGCTTCTCGGACCTCTCCCGCCGCACCCAGGCGGCCATGAAGGCCGAGAGCGTGCTGCTCTTCGGCGGCGCGCAGGACGACCGGCGCCTCCTCGTCGAGCTCGGCGAAGCCAAGCGCACCCGCGGAGCTTTCGAGGTGCCGGTGACGCTCGGCGTCCCGGTCGAGGCGCTGGCGCTGACGCCGAAAGGAAAGGGGTACGCCGCCGAGATCCCGCTCGCCGTCTCCACCGAGGAGAAGGACGGCCGGCGGTCCAACCTCTCCGGCACCCGCCTCCGGGTCGAGCTCGCCTCCCCGCCGCCGGCCGGCACCTACGCGCGCTTCCGCACCGTCGTCCGCGTGAGCGACCCGCAGCAGCGGTTGATCTTCTCCGTTCACGACCCGGTGAGCGGGCATGACCTGTGGGGGGAGAGGAAGCAAGCCCCGCAGGGGCGTCAGGAAGTAGCCCGGCAGCGTGAGCCGTGAGCCTCGGGCCCGAGACATATGAGTAAATATTTATAAGCCTCGTCAGGGGTGGCAGGAAACCTCGCGGCGCTTGCCATCCCGGGCTCCCCGGCGTACAATCTTCTCTAAATTTCAGAGGAGAGCCATCGATGAGAAGAGCCAGGCTCACGCGAAGGGGAGCTCTGTCCGCCGCATGCCTCACGCTCATTCTGGGCGGTTGCGCCACGCAGTATGGGCCTGTGATCCAGACCGGGACGCAGGTCCCCAACACGTACGGCCACGTGGTCAATCTCGACCAGGGCTGGAGCGAGCAGCAGCAGCAATGGTTCTGGTTCGTCTCGCAGGGCTCGCAGCTCCTGCCCTATGACTGGTATCTGGCCCTCGAGCAGCCGACCTCGGCCGCGACCTCGACCTCGACCATCACCAAGCCCGAGCTCTTCCGCTCCGACCCGCACATGACGAAGCTCGGCTATCTGGTGGAGAAGCCCGGCCCCGGAAACCCGGTCGGCCTGCCGGTCGGCTTCGCCAAGGACACCGACAGAAGCGGAAAAACCTACGTGGGCTTCACCTGCGCCGCCTGCCACACCAATCAGCTCGATTACAAGGGCACCGGCATCCGCATCGACGGCGCGCCCGCGCTGGCGGACAATTTCCGGTTGTCGGACGAGCTCGTGGCGGCGTTGCAGGCCACGGTGAGCGACGACGCGAAATTCGACCGGTTCGCCCATACGGTGCTCGGGACAGGCTATAGCGCGGCGAGCGCCCAGTCCTTGCGCAAGGACGTCCGCGCGGCCACTGACGTGCTCGCCACGCGTCAGCGCGTCAACAAGCCCGGGCACCCCTACGGCTTCGCGCGCCTCGACGCGTTCGGCGCCATCCTCAACCAGGTGCTGGGGGCCGACCTCGATCTACCCCATAACTACCTGCCGTCCGACGCTCCGGTCTCCTACCCCTTCATCTGGGACACGCCCCAGTCGGACCTCGTGCAGTGGAACGGCGCCGCGCCCAATGCCAATGGAGGCACGCTGGCCCGCGACGTGGGCGAGACCCTGGGCGTCTACGCGAGCGTCTCGGTCACCCACAACGACGATCCCTTCAAGGGGTATAAGTCGTCGGCGGACATCGTCGCTCTGGGGAAGATCGAGAAGGCGCTCGAGAGCCTCTGGTCTCCCCAATGGCCGGCCCAGATCCTGCCGCCCATCGACCAGGCCAAGGCCGCGCAGGGCCAGGCGATCTATCAGCAGCAGTGCGCGAGCTGCCATGCCGTGATCGACCGGACCGATCCCAAGCGCCGGATCACCGCCGTGATGGTCCCTGTCAACAGGACGGAGACGGATCCCGTCATGGCCACCAACTTCGTGATGCGGGAGGCCGAAACCGGCAGGCTGCAGGGGGCGAAGGTGACCGATCTGCTGAGCCCCACCTTCGGCTCGGAGGCGACCGGCGTGGACGTCCTCACCAACGTGGTGGTGGGCGCCATCCTGGGCCAGAAGGGCGAAACCATGGCGGCCGGCGTCACGGAGTACATGCAGCTCAAGAGAGCGCGGACGTTCGCGCCGCGCTCCTACAAGGCGCGCCCCCTCGACGGCATCTGGGCCACGGCGCCCTACCTCCACAACGGCTCCGTGCCCAACCTCTGGGAGCTCTTGCAAGAGCCCGCGAGCCGGGTCAAGCAGTTCTACGTGGGCAGCCGGGAATTCGATCCTGTCAAAGTCGGCTACGACACCAGGCCTTTCGACGGCGGATACAAATTCGACACCACCCTCCACGGCGACTCCAACGCCGGGCACCGCTGGGGCACCAAGCTCAGCGACGATCAGAAGTGGGCCCTGATCGAGTACATCAAGACGCTCTAGGATCAAGCCGTTCCCAGCGCCGCCGCGCCTCCTCAGGCCGGCGGCGCCTGGTCGAGCTCGCAGGCCTTCCGCACCGCCTGGAGAATGTCACCGAAGGAGCGGAACGCGGTGTTGGGCGCCTTGTTGGTGCGGCAGACGTCGATCTGCATGCGCGAGCTGGGGACCATGTAGGCGTTGTCGGCCCGCATCAGGATATTGTTAGAGACAATGAACGAGCAATCATAAAAGGCAGGCTCCTGTTTCAAGCTTCGGTGCGAGCAGCC
>QHVW01000497.1 GCA_003223675.1 Acidobacteriota bacterium | reverse complement strand
GGGCGGTCCCACAGGGCCGCCCCTACCGTCTTATCGCGTAAGATCTCCGGTGTGAAAACACTGCCGCCCCTGTTGCTGCTGGCCCTCCTGGCCGCTCCGCTCCTGGCTTCTCCGGTTATCGCGCAGGCCCCCGCGTCCGGGTCTGAGCCGGCGCTGCGCCTGGAGGCGGGGAGCACCACGGGACAGCAGCTCGTGGCCATCGGCCGGGACGTCAGCGTCGAGGGGGAGGCGCTCTCGGACGTCGCCGCCCTGGACGGCTCGGTCGACGTCTCCGGGAAGGTGGACGGCAGCGTGATCGTGCTGCGCGGCGACGTCCGGCTCGCCCCCACGGCCCGCGTGGCCGGCGACGTCTACGTGGTCGGCGGCCGCATCCGCGCCGCCCGCGGGGCGCAGACGGGGGGGCGCATGGTCTCCTATCCCAACGCGTCCAACGCCTGGCTGACCCTGCTCGAGGGGCCGTCGATCGGCCTCGGCTTCGCCTCCCGCCTGGTGCTGGGGGCGAAGCTCGCGGTGGTGGCCTCCTGGGCCCTGCTGCTGCTCCTCTTCTTCGCCACCAGCGGACGCCAGCTCATCGAGACCGCCGAGGGGGTGCGCCGCGAGCCGTTTCGCAGCTTCTTCGTGGGCCTCACCGGGGTCGTCTGCCTGGTGCTGACCGCCCTCTTCCTCACCGCCTTCGCCCGCGGCATCCTGGGCGTCCCCTTCGTGGTGCTGATCGTATTGCTGGCGATCGTGCTCAAGCTCTGGGGGACGGTGGCGGTCTTCTATGCCCTCGGCGACTGGCTCTCCCGCCACGTCTTCCGCCGCCGCTTCCAGCCGCTCAACGCCGCCACCATCGGCCTGCTGGTGCTGGGCGCCCTCAAGCTCGTCCCCTGGCTGGGCGTGCTCGCCTGGTACATGGTGACGCTGATCGGCGTCGGCGCCGCCCTGTCCACCAAGCTGGGGCGGCGCGAGCCCTGGTTCGAGCTGGCGTAGCTATTCTCAATTTCTGATACCTTACCCTACCGGCAATTTCCGCCAGAGGGAGCTCTCGGATGCGCTCGGCTGTGGGCCGCGTGGCCCTCCTGCTCTTCGGGTCCGGATTCTGCGCGCTGGTCTACCAGACGGCGTGGCTCCGGATGTTCCGCCTGATCTTCGGCGCCTCGACCGCGGCCTCGGCCGCCGTGCTGGCGATCTTCATGGCCGGGCTCGGCTTCGGCGGCCTGCTGCTGGGCAAGCGGGCCGACCGCCACCCCTCGCCGCTCGGCCTCTACGCCGGGCTGGAGGCGGGGATCGCCGTCTCGGCCGGGCTCTCCCCGCTCCTGCTGGCGCTGGTCGAATGGCTCTACGTGGCGATGGGCGGCAGCGCCCGGCTGGGGCTCGCCGGGAGCAGCGCCGTCCGCCTGCTGCTCTCGCTGGTCGTCCTCGGGCTCCCCACCTTCCTGATGGGGGGCACGCTGCCGGCCGTGGCGCGGGCCGTCGAGGGGCGGGCCGACTTCGGCCGCCGGGTGGTGGGTCTGCTCTATGCCGTCAACACCCTGGGCGCGGTGCTGGGAGCGCTCCTCACCACCTTCTGGCTCCTGGAGACGGTGGGGATCCGCAAGACCATCTGGATCGCCGCCCTGCTCAACCTCCTGGTGGTGCTCGCCGCCCGCAGCCTCGCCCGCGAGCTTCCCAAGGAGACCGGAGAGGCCGCGGCGGAGCCCGCCGAAGAGGCCGCTTCAGAGCCGGCGCCGTGGCCCGGATGGCTGCCGCCGTTCGCGGCGGCGCTGGTCGGCTTCGCCTTCCTGCTGATGGAGCTGGTCTGGTACCGCATGCTGGGGCCGCTCCTCGGCGGCTCCTCCTACACCTTCGGGCTGATCCTGGCCGTGGCCCTGCTGGGGATCGGCCTCGGCGGCCTGATCTACGGCGTGGGGGAGCGCCAGCGCCAGATCGCGGTGCTCGCGGCCCTGCTGCGCCCCCTGGCGGGAGCGGGCTTCCTGGCCCTGGTGGGCGCCTGGGCGGCGGTGACGGCCCTGGTGGTGCTGCCGCCGGCCCTCGTCGCCGGCTACCAGTTCCCCCTGCTGATCGCCCTCCTGGGCTCCGGCCGCCGCCGCGTCGGCCGCGAGGTGGGGGTGACCTACGCGGCCAATACCCTGGGGGCCATCCTGGGCTCGATCGCCGGCGGCTTCGGGCTGATCCCCCTGCTCACCGCCCAGGGGGTCTGGCGACTGGTGGCGCTCCTCCTGCTGGCCCTCGCCGCCGTGGCAATTCTGGCCGGCCTGCGGGCGGGCCGGCGCGCCGGCTCCCCCCGCCGGGCGGCGTTCCTGCCCGTCGCGGCCGGAATCGTGGGGCTCCTCTTCTGCGCCGCCACCGGTCCCACCGCCTTCTGGCGCCACACCCCGATCGGCGCCGGCCGCTTGAAGACCGCCGACTGGAACGGGCCGAACGACGTCCGCAACAAGGTGGAGGACATGCGCCAGCGCATCGTCTGGCAGGCGGACGGCGTCGAGAGCAGCGTGGCGCTCGACCTCGTGGACGAGTACGCCTTCATCGTCAACGGCAAGTCGGACGGCAGCGCCCTGGCGGACGCGCCCACCCAGGTGATGAGCGGCCTGGTGGGCGCCATCCTCCACCCCAACCCGCGGCGGGCGCTGGTGATCGGCCTGGGCACGGGGAGCACGGCCGGCTGGCTCGCCAAGGTGCCGACCATGGAGAGGGTGGACGTCGTCGAGCTGGAGCCGGCCATCACCCACGTGGCCCGCGTCTGCGCCAGGATCAACCAGGACGTGCTGGCCAATCCCAAGGTCCATCTCTACATCGGCGACGGCCGGGAATTCCTGCTCACCGCCAGGAGCGATTACGACCTCATCTTCTCCGAGCCCTCGAACCCCTACCGGGCGGGGGTGGCGAGCCTGTTCAGCCAGGACTTCTACAAGGCGGTGGTCCAGCGGCTGCGCCCCGGGGGGATCTTCCTCCAGTGGCTCCAGGGGTACGAGCTCGACGCCCAGGTGGTGCGCACCGCCTACGCCACCCTCGCCTCGGTCTTCCCGGCCGTCGAGAGCTGGCAGGTGCACCGCGCCGACCTCCTGCTGATGGCCAGCCGGGAGCCGGTGGTGCACGACCTCGACCGCGTCCGCGCGCGGGTGGTCCAGGAGCCCTATCGCACCGCTCTCGCCCGCATCTGGGGGGTGGAGGGGGCCGAGGGCTTCTACGCCGGCTTCGTGGCCACCCCGTCCTTCGCCCAGGCGGTGCGGAAGGCCGAGGGGGACGCCGTCAACACCGACGACCATCCGATCCTCGAGTTCGGCTTCGCCAAGAACCTGGGGCGCTTCGGGCTCTTCCGGCTGGGTGAGCTCTACGATCTGGTGAAGGCCCGCCACGAGGACCGTCCGGAGACGCGGGGGGCGCCGCTCGACTGGTCGCGGGTGGGGGAGATGCGCGTGGCGCGCGCCGCCTACTGGGAGGACCTCATCCCCGATCCCGAGCCGCGAGGCGAGCGCGGCGCCCGGCTGCGCATCGCCGCCCGCCATGCCTGGACCCAGCGCAACCTCCCCCAGGCCTGCGCGAGCTGGTTTGCTCAAGCCCAGCCGCCGGGGACCCACGCCGACCGCCTGCTGCTGGCCGAGTGCCTGGCCGACGCCCGCGATCCGCGGGCGCCGCAGTACGCGGGGCTGCTCGCCGCGGCGCAGCCGATCGAGACCGACCTCGCAATGGCCACCTGGCTCGCCAATACGGGCCGGGCGCCCCAGGCGGGGGAGCGCATGCTGGCGGCGCTGGCGGCCTACCGGACCGACCCCTGGGTCTACCGGCCGCTGGTGCGGCGCACCCTGCCGGTGGCGGTCCGCCTGGCGCAGGAGGACCGGGCGCTCGCCCCCCGGCTCTACCAGGCCTTCAGCCAGCCCTTCGCCGTGAACATGTTCCAGCAGCCCCGCCTCCACTCGCGGATCGGCATCAGCCGCGCCGTCGACGCCCAGAGCCTCTGTGTGGACGCCATCGCCCCGCTGGAGCCGCACGTCCCGTGGGAGGAGCCGTTCCTGACCTACCGCTATCAGTGCTATCAGACCCACCACCATCCGCTGGCCGCCCGGGCACGGCGGGACCTGGAGCAATTCCTGGCGGATGCGCCGCCGAGGCTGGCGGCGGGGTTGGGGCAGTAGATCTT
>QHVW01000923.1 GCA_003223675.1 Acidobacteriota bacterium | reverse complement strand
GGGGTCGTCCACCCCTTTGAGGAGGTCGGCCAGCCGCAGCGCCCGCCTTTCGATGGGCGTCGGGGTGTCGCAGCGCTGCGCCCTGGAGAGGCGATCCATCACCTTGGAGACGATCTCTTCCGTCGTCAGATCGCCGGAGACCGCCTGCTTTTCCTCGAGCTGGGCAGGATAGAGGAAACTCTCCTTGAGGGCCTTGAAGCCCACGTCGTCGAGCAGGACGGGCAGGATGAGGAGCGAGGCGGGGGCGATCGCGCTCCGATAGGCGAGGACGCTGTTCTCATAGGCCACGTACGGAGACTTCAAGGCCTCCCGGGAGAGCAGCACGACCGCCGCGTCGCAGCCGCCCACCCAGAGGTTGATGCGGGAACGCCAGGCGTCTCCCGGCTCCAGGGTGAATGCGTCCGCCAGCAGGCCGAAACGTTTCGGCTCGGCGAGCAGGGCCGCGGCCAGAGCATTCCGAATCTCCGCCGACCGGGGGTCCTGGCGGCTGTAGCTGATGAAAACGCGTAGGATCATGGGCTCAGAGTTGCCTTTTATTCTAGACTGGAACCCTCTTCAAGAGAGAGGAGGGTGTGATGCTCAAGGAATTCAAGGAGTTCGCGGTCCGCGGCAACGTCCTCGACCTGGCGATCGGCGTCGACATCATCATGCCGCCCATCGGCCTGCTGCTGGGCAAGGTCGACTTCACCAACCTGTTCGTCGACCTCTCCGGCAAGCACTATCCGAGCGTGGCCGCGGCCAAGGCGGCGGGAGCGCCGACGATCAACTACGGGATCTTTCTCAACAGCGTGTTGAGCTTCCTGATCGTGGCCTTCGTGGTCTTCCTCATCGTCCGCGAATTCAACAAGATGCGGCGGGGCGAGGAGAAGCCCAAGGCGGAGCCGGTGGTCAAGGAGTGCCCGTACTGCCTCTCGTCGATCCCCATCAAGGCCACCCGCTGCCCGCACTGCACGTCGGAGCTCAAGGCGGCGTGAGGGAGGTCAGGGCCTGATCGACGTCGCGGTGATCGGGGCGGGGGTCGCGGGGCTCGCGGCGGCGGATGAGCTGCGCCGGCGGGGCTTCGGGGTGGCCATCTACGAGGCCCGGGACCGCATCGGCGGGCGCATCCTCACCCACCTGGACGCGCGGTTCCCCATGCCGCTCGAGCTGGGGGCCGAATTCATCCACGGCGAGGCGCCGCTCACCGAGCGCCTGCTGCGGGAGGCCCGCCTCTCCGACTACGACCTCGACGGCGAGTCCTGGATCGCCGAGCGCGGCCATTTCCGCCGCGCCGAAGGCTTCTGGGACGAGGTCGATCGCGTCTTCGACGCCATCGACGCCCGGCGGAAGGACCTCTCGTTCGACGATTTCCTCGCGCAGAGCCCCGGCGGCAAGTCCCTGGCGCGGGCCCGCGCGGCGGCTCGCACCTTCGTCCAAGGGTTCCACGCCGCCGATCCCGCGGAGCTGAGCACCCTCGCGCTCGCTCCCAGGAACGCTGGAGAGCCGAGCGAGGAAGCCGCGCGGGTCGGCCGGGTCGTCGAAGGATACGACCGCCTCGCGGCATGGCTGGCGCGCGATCTGGAGGACGATCTCCATCTTAGTACCCCCGTCCGGGAGATCGCCTGGGAGCCCGGCCGCGCGGAGCTGGCGCTGGAGGACGGCTCCCGGATCGCCGCGCGGGCCGCCGTGGTCACCGTCCCCCTGGGGGTGCTGCAAGCGCCGCCGGAGGAGCCGGGGGGCCTCCGCTTCCGTCCCGATCCGCCGAAGCTGCGCCGGACGCTGGACCTCCTGGCGATGGGCCCCGTCCTCCGCCTGGTGCTGGGCTTCCGCGAATTCCCCTGGTCCGACCGGAGGGATCTCGACCGTCTGCGGTTCCTCCAGACGGCGGACGAGACCTTCCGCGTCTGGTGGACGGCCTACCCCCTCCGCGTGCCGGTCCTGGTGGCCTGGAGCGGCGGCCCGCCGGCGGGAGCGATGTCATCTCGGAGCCCCAAGGAGATCGAAGCCGCCGCCCTGCGCGCCCTCAGCCAACAGACGGGGCTGTCCCGCCAGCGGATCGCCTCCCGGCTCGAAGGGGTCTGGAGCCACGACTGGAGCGCCGATCCCTTCTCCCGCGGCGCCTACAGCTACGCGAGGGTGGGCGGGAGCGAGGCCGCGAAGGCCCTGGCGCGGCCCGTCGAAAAGACCCTCTTCTTCGCCGGCGAGGCCGCGGACGAGGAAGGGCGGACGGGGACGGTGGAGGGAGCGATCGGCACGGGGCTGCGGGCGGCGAAGCAGGTGAGGCGGGCTCTGGGGTGAAACCGCCCCCATCGGCTATACTGCCCGCCCTGGGGCCGTTAGCTCATCTGGTAGAGCACGAGACTTTTAATCTTGGGGTGCAGGGTTCGAGTCCCTGACGGCCCACCAGAATCCCCTCCTACCCCCCCTCGCAAACCCTTATAGCTCTAGGACGAATAAGTTTTGCGCCCCTTTTTACGTCTTCTGTGGGTGTGAGGACCAAAACACACTCCAGCCACGACCACGACCATGGCTACAAGCGCCTCTTCTCCCACCCCCAGGCCGTTGAGGAGCTGATCCGCGGCTTCCTGCGGCCGGACTGGGTGGAGGAGCTCGACCTCTCCACCCTGGAGCGGGTCGGCAACGAGCTCATCAGCGACGACCTGCGCGCCCGCCGGAGCGACGTCATCTGGCGGGTGCGCCGGAAGGGCAAGCAGGGGGAATGGCTCTACCTCCTCCTGGAGCTTCAGTCCACCTCCCACCCCTTCATGGCGTTGCGGATGCTGACCTACGTCGGGCTGCTGCTGGAGGAGATCCTCCGCAAGGAGAAGCTGAGAGCGGGCTCCCGGCTCCCGACCGTCCTGTCGATCGTGCTCTATAACGGCAAACCCCCCTGGCGGGCGCCCCTCGATCTCGCCAACCTCTTCGCCGAGAATCCGGCGAGCCTCCGGCACCACCTGCCCCGGCTGCGCTACCTGCTGCTGGACGAGGGGCGTCTAGACCTGGACCGGCCGGAGCTGGCGGGGAACCGGGTGGCGGCCCTGTTCCGGATCGAGACCTGCAAGAATGTCGGTGATCTCCCGCGCCTGATACATGAGCTCTTCCGACTGCTCCCACCCGGAGAGGAGCCGGAGCTCCGCCGGACCATCACGATCTTGCTACGGACCATGCTGCGCAGAACCTTTCCCGGCGTTACAATTCTAGAGATGATCGATTTGGAGGATGCCTCGATGCTCGAAGAAACTGCGCGAGAGTGGAGAAGAAAAGAGCGAAGAGAAGGCCGCAAGGAAGGTATGCGAGAGCTCCTGCTCCAGATGATCGAGCAGCGCTTCGGTCCCCTGGCAGAAGAGAAACGACGCCGCGTCGAGGCGATCACCTCGCCGACCCGGCTGAGGCGGCTCGCCGACAAGATCCTGACGGTGAGCTCTCTCGACGAGATGAGGCTCTAACCGGCCGCCTCCGGGCACGCCACGAACGAATCCACCACGGTCTCCTTCTTCTCCCCACTGAATGCCGGCGGCTGCGGGTCGCCGTCTGTCGAGAGGCTCATGCAGCCGGTGGTGTAGTCCGCCCAGCCCCAGATCGACGGCTTCAGGGCCTCGGGCATCCCGCAGGGGTAGTGCGCCACGTGCCCGCCGGGGTAGCGGTCCACCAGCAACTGGGAATGGAGCTTCGGCGGACCGGCCGGAGCGCTGAAGGTGAGGCCGTTCTCGAGGGCGGACTTGACCAGCGGCGCGCCGGCCCGGTCGAGAGCGCAGGGATCGAGGATCCAGAAATTCTTGCCGAGCTTCCAGGGCACCCCGGAGACGCTCCCGGTCTTGATGAGCTGATAGATGACGTTGCTCACCTGATCGGTCATCGGATCTTTGGGGTAGGGCTGGCCAGGCGGCGGGTCCTCGGCGACGACCTTGGGGCAGGGGTCTGGAAACAGCGTGGGGGAGCCGTCCCAGCGGGCGCCCGGCAGCAGCACCTTCCACTTCTGGCTCCCGCCCTCGATCTCCCCCAGCGCGCTGAGATCCTGATGCCACTGGATCCAGCCGAGGACAGCCTTCTCGAGGCCGTCGTCCTTGTGCCAGGACACCTTGCCGTTGGCGATCCCCCAACTGGTGATCCGCAGGCTCGCGATGGCGCGCCACCAGATGGGGCCGTGGCTCGCCGACAGCGCCTCGTCGGCCGCGCCGACGCACTGGTGGCCGGTGCTGTTCGCCTGGTCGTTGAAGAAGCGCACCGCCGCCTCATAGGCCGCCTTCGCCTTCTTGTGATCGGGATTGGTGAAGAAGTAGCAGGCGATCTGGTTGGCCACCCGCTCGGTCTTCTGGTTGGGCGTGCCTCCCGAGCCGTTGAGCACCTCGGGATAGGGGAGCTGGCAGTTGAACGGCGTTATGTCCTTGCAGTCGAAGGAGGCCTTGACGGGGACGCACTTCAGGTTCGGCAGCGGGTACTGGAGGTGGAAGTAGGTGGTGTTCCTTCCCAGAAAGAAGTTCGTTTGGGCCACGCGGACCTCCTCAGGAAACCAGCATTGGACGAGCTCTGCCAGCGTTTGCCTGAGCTTAGGCCGCCAAGATTTTTTTGTAAAGCCGGATCGCTCGGGAGACGTCCTCAGCCGGCGACCTGGCGGATGGCCGCCCGCAGGGTATCGAGGTCGACCGGCTTGGTGAGGTGGC
This sequence comes from Acidobacteriota bacterium, assembly GCA_003223675.1. Lineage (GTDB taxonomy): Bacteria > Acidobacteriota > Thermoanaerobaculia > Multivoradales > UBA5704 > DATARR01. The sequence continues at coordinate 3,149 of QHVW01000923.1, read as the reverse complement.
GGGCGAAGCCGGCCTCGCGGCTGCGGCGGACGTCCTCCTCCATGCCGTAGCCCGAGAGGGCGATCCCCTTCCAGCCGTAGAGCCGGATGAGCTCGCGCATCAGGTCCTGGCCGGAGCCGTCGGGGAGACCCAGATCGCTCACCACGAGGTCGATCCCCCGGCCGCGGGCCTCCTCGGCGGCGGCGAGCGCCGCGGCCACGGAGCCCGCCAGCGTGACCTCGTGCCCCATCAGCTCCAGCAGGTCGGCCATGGCCCGGGCGGTGTCGTCGTGATCCTCGACCAGGAGGATGCGCAACGCCCGGTCGGGCTTCACGGAGACCGCGGCGGGACGGGGGCGGGAGAGCCAGATGCCGGTCTCCTCCAGCTCCTCCTGGACGCCGCCGAGCGGCAGGCGGACGGTGAACGCGGCGCCGCGCCCTCTCCCCTCGCTGACCGCCGTGAGCCGGCCGCCGTGGAGGTCGATGATGGCGCGGCTGACGGCGAGCCCCAGCCCCAGGCCGCCGAACTTGCGGGTGATCCGCCGGTCGGTCTGCTCGAAGGCCTCGAAGACGCGCGGCAGCACGTCCGCCTCGATGCCGATGCCGGTGTCGCGCACCTCGATCACCAGCTCCCGCGAGCGGTCGTCGACGCACGAGCGCACGGTGACGGTGCCCCCCGCGGGCGTGAATTTCACGGCGTTGCTCAGCAGGTTCCACAGCACTTGGGTGAGCCGGGGGGTGTCGGCCCAGACGCGGTGGTCCTCGGCCGCGAGCGCCACGTCCAGGCGCAGCTCCCGGGCCGCCAGCTCCGCCTGCACGGTGGAGAGCGCGTGCTCGACGACCTCCCGGGCATCGACCTGGCGGCGGTGGAGCTCGAGCTTGCCGCTGGCGACGCGGGTGAGGTCGAGCAGGTCGTCGATCAGCCGCGCCTCCAGCTCGACGTTGCGCCGGAGGGTGGCGAGGTCGTCCGCATGCCCTTCGAGCCCGCGGTCGGCTTCGAGCCGCGAGAGCACGGCGAGGACGGGGGTGAGCGGCGTGCGCAGCTCGTGGCTGAGGGTGGCCAGGAAGCGGTCCTTGGCCTCGTTGGCCCCCTGCGCCTCGCGGTGGGCCCGCTCCAGCTCCTCCTGGGCCCGCCGGCGGTCGCTGACGTCGATCGTGCTGCCGACCACGCGCACCGGCCGCCCCTCGGCGTCGCGGACGATCAGCCCCTTGTCCCAGACGTGGACCCAATGGCCGTCGCGGTGCAGCGCCCGGTACTCGGCGCTGAAGGAGGCGCGGCCTTTTTCGATGGCCCCCCAGATCTCCCGGTTGACGCGCTCGAGGTCTTCGGGATGGATCCGCCCCTTCCACCAGTCGAGCTGGCCCGCCACCTCCTCCGGCCAGTAGCCGAGCAGGGGGAGGAGCCCCTGGGAGCGCTGGACGGCGCCGGTGGCGAGCGACCAGTCGAAGATCATGCCGTTGACCGCCTCGGTGGCGAGGCGGAAGCGCTCCTCGCTCTCGCGCAGCGCCTCCTCGGCCCGCTTCATGTCGGTGATGTCGGCCGCCACCCCTCCCACCAGCAGCCGGCCGCTGGCGTCATGCACCGGGAACTTGAAGACCAGGAAGTGCCCGACGGTGCCGTCCGGCCGCGGCGCGTCCTCGATCGTCTCCAGCGTGCCGCCGGTCTCGGCCACGGCGCGGATGTTGTCGTAGAAGGTCTGGGCGAAGGCTTGGGGGTAGAGCTCGAACGGGGAGCGGCCGATCGCGTCCTCCGGCCGGATGCCGAACATGCGGGTGTACGGCTCGCTGAGGAAGAGGACGCGCCCCTCCTCGTCGGTCATCCAGGAGGCCACGGGGCTGTTGCGCAGAAAGGCCTGGAAGCGCTCCTCGCTGCGGTCGAGGGCCTCGGCGGCCATCTGCGCCTCGGCCAGCAGGTCGCGCTCGCGCAGCAGGGACTCGCGGCGGGCGCGCGCCACGCGCAGGGCCGCGGCCACGCGCACCGCCAGCGCCCGCGGGGAGACCGGCTCCACCAGGACGTCGGTGGCGCCGGCCTCCAGGGCGTCCAGGCAGCGCTCCTCGCTCGTGCCCACGAGCAGGACGGGGAGGTCGCGGGTGCGCGGATCGCGGCGCAGCTCCCGCAGGAGACCGAGCCCCCCCTCCTCCACCCGGGCGACCACCACGTCCGGCTGGCGCGCCGGGACGGCGGCCAGGGCGGCGCTCGCGGGGATCTCCTCGATCTCGCAAATTCCGGCGAGATCCTCAGCCGACGCGCCGGGGCCGGTCCCTATCCAGAGGAGCCGGTCCCGGAGCTCGGGCTCGGGTAGGCGAAGCGGCAATGCGGACAACGGCGAGCCCCTGCTAGCTGCAATGCAGCGATAACTATATCAAATTGCGTGCCGGCGGGGCTCGCCGCCTCAGCTCTGCTTTGTCAGATTTGGGAGAGAGGGTTGGGAGAGTGAGGGTCAGCCCCGAAGGGGCGGCATTCTCCACCGGATATCTGACAAAGTAGAATCATCAGGTACGGCTTCGCGAAAAGGAGACCCGCAGCATGCGCTCTTTCCGCCTCTCAAGGCTCCGGCTGGCCTCGATGCTGGCCCTCCTGCTGACCCTCCCCGCCGCCGCGGCGGTCACCCCGGCACCGGCCGACAACGCCTACCGGACGCCGCCGCAGACCCTCGTCGACATCATCGACGCGCCGCCCACTCCCAGCGTGGCGCTCGACCCCCACCGGCAGTGGTTGCTGGTCCAGGACCGGCCCAGCCTGCCGCCGGTCGCCGAGCTGGCCGAGCGGGAGCTGCGGCTGGGCGGGCTGCGCATCCGGCCGCGCACCCACGCTCCCAGCCGCGCCAGCTACATCACCGGGTTGCGCTTGGTGCGCCTCTCCGACCTCTCCGAACGGCCGATCTCCGGCCTGCCGGAAGGCTCCCGCCTCGGAGACCTCGCATGGTCCCCCGACGGCGCGCGCGTGGCCTTCACCAACCTCCGGCAGGACGGCGCCGAGCTGTGGGTGGCCGACCTCTCCACGGGGGCGGCCCGGCGGCTGGCCGGCGGCCTCAACCTGACCGCCTCCGTCGAGCCCCGGTGGCTGGCCGACTCGCAGACCCTGGTCTGCGCCCTGGTCGATCCGAGCCTGGGTCCCGAGCCGGCGGCCTCGGACGTCCCCACCGGCCCGGTGATCCGCGAGAGCACCGG
>QHVW01000922.1 GCA_003223675.1 Acidobacteriota bacterium | reverse complement strand
GGCTCCATCGGCACCCGGAAGCCGCGCGAGACCCAGGTCTCGGCGCCGCCGACCTCGTCCTTGATCTTGAGCCGCAGGACGAAGCTCTCCTTGGGCCGCAGGGCGCGGTCGATCGCCAGCACCACCGGCTCGTCCGGCTTCGGCGCCGGGAGCTGGAAGCGCATCCGGAAGTCCTCGAACTGCTTGTCCTGCTGCTCCACCATCCCCTCGACGATCAGGCGGACGTAGGGCTTGGCGTCCGCCGAGAGCTTCACGCCGGAGCCGGGCGGGAGCTGGACGAGCGCGCGCGCGATGATCCGCTCGCGGTCGCTGTCGGGGAAGTGCATCTCGACCGAGGTGACCTTCAACGCGGGCGCCGGGTCCGGGATCTCGGTGGCAGCGGCCTCGCGGGCCCAGGCGGCGACCTCTTTGGGCGGCGCCAGCCAGGAGGAGTTGTCGATCGCGTGGAGCTTCCCCCTTCGCGCGCCCACGCCGGTCAGCCCGGGGACGCCCGTGGCCTCGTCGACCTTCTTGGCCTCCTTGCAGACCTGGAGGTCGAAGCGCTCGGCGCCGATCTGGTTGTGCAGCTCCTCCCACTGCTGGAGCCAGTACTCCATCTGCGAGGTGAAGAGGATGCGCTTGGAGTCGCTGGGGATCCAGAGGTGGAACGGCACGCCCCGCTCAGGCGCGTAGAGGACGAGCGGGTGCAGCACCGGCTTGCCGTCCGGCCCGGTGCCGGTGCGGTAGCTCCAGATCTCCAGCGGCTTGAAGGCGGTGCCGCAGTCGATCTGCAGCCGGTCGTCCGGCTTGCCGTGAAGGAACAGGAGCTTCCACCGCGCGTCCTGGGTCGCCAGGTACTCGTCGTTGGCCAGCCGCTGGCGGCGGGCGATCGCCTCGCGCAGCTCGTTGACCGGCGTCGCGGGATTCGGGTCGTGGTCCAGGAAGTCCTGGATCCAACGCGCCCGTGCCTCCGGGCTGAAGCTGCGCAGCTCGGTGCGCTGCTCGGCCGTCAGCAGCAGGCCGGGGCCGTCCTGGAGGAAGGCGCGCTCGGGCTCCGGCCAGAGCGTCGGCTCGTTCTCCTGCAGCCCCTGGGCCCGCAGGAGAGCGAAGGGAAGGAGGGCAAGGAACAGGAAAAGCAGCGAAATCCGGGTTTTCACGAGGTGCCTCTTTGCATGGCCGATGCCACCGGGAAACGGCACCCGGTTGGCAGGGCTGCCAGGAGAGACTACTATGAGTCGGCTATGCCGAAGACCTTGCGCAACGTACCGATCCGCGAGTGGGAGGCCGGAGACAACGTCCAGGGGTTCGCGCTGCTCACCAAGAAGGAGCAGCGCCAGGACCGTAACGGCAAGAGCTTCCTGGACATGGAGCTGGCGGACGCCAGCGGCTCGATCGTCACCAAGGTCTGGGCGGACAGCCCCGCCCTCAACGGCGCGTACGAGCCCCACCAGTTCGTCGCCTTCCGTGGCTCGGTGAAAAATTATCGGGATCAGCTCCAGCTCACCCTGGACGAGTGCCGCCAGGCCACCGAGGCCGACCGTCACTTCGGATTCGACGAATCGAAGCTCATCCCGTCCACTCGCGAGGACATCGACGATCTCTGGAGAAGACTGGAGCGGATCTACACGGAGGACGTGGAGCGGCCGGTGATGCGCCGGCTGGCGGCGGAGACGATCGCGATCCACGGCAAGGCCCTGCGCGAGCATCCGGCGGCCAAGGCGATGCACCACGCCTACCGCGGCGGCCTGCTGGAGCACGTCGTCTCCATGGCGGAGCTGGGGCGGCTGGTCTGTTCCCACTACCGCGAGCTCGACCGCGACCTCGTGCTGGTCGGCGTGCTCTTCCACGACCTGGGCAAGCTCAAGGAGCTGGGCGCCATGCCCGCCAACGACTACACCCTGGAGGGGCGGCTGATCGGCCACGTGGTGATGGGGCGCGACCTGCTGATCGAGCGCTGCGCGGCCATCCCGGGGTTCCCCGACGACCTGCGGACGCTGCTGGAGCACATGGTCCTCTCCCACCAGGGGAAGAAGGAGTTCGCCTCTCCCGTGGAGCCGATGACCCCCGAGGCCCTGGCCCTCCACTTCATCGACGACCTCGACTCGAAGATCAACCAGCTCCGCAATTCCCGCGAGGCGGCCACCGGCATGCAGTTCCACCGCGGCCTGGGTCGCTACGTCTACCTGCCCCCGATACCCACGCCCGAAGAGGTGCGGCAGGCGGCCGAGATGGAGGTGATCGCCGCCGAGCCGCACGCTCTCGAGATGGCCGAGATGGATATGCCGCCCGAGGAGGAGGACGGGGAAGCCACCGTGGCCGAGCCGGCGGAGCTGGAGGAGACGACCGCGCACGTCCTGGAGGAGCTGGCCAGTGAAGAGGGCCGGAGCCAGGGAGAGGTCATCCGTGAAGCCCTCCTGGTCTATAGGAGCCAGCAGGCGCGGCCCGCGCCCAAAGGGGTCGGAAAATACCGGAGCGGCCGGTCCGACGTCTCCCAGCGCGCGGACGAGCTCCTGCGCCAGGCCGCGCGCAGGAATCGATGACCCTGATCGCCGATTCAGGTGCTCTGTACGCGACAGCCGAGCGGTTGGAAACGGAGCGGATCTTGACGGTGGACGAGCGGCATTTCCGCGCCATCGTCTCCAAGAAGGGTCGGCCCTTCTCCCTTTTTCCTGCTGACGCGACAAGTTGAGAGCACCACCCCGCCGCCCTGCGGACGGCGGGGCATTTCTCAGGATTTCAGGATCGCTCAGGGGTCGAGGCGGATGCGGAAGTCCGCCTGATTGCCCCAGGTGGGCGCGTTCACGCAGTTGAGCACCGGGGCCCCCCAGGAGAGGATGGCGCGCGCCTTGAGCGTCTGCCCCTTGTACGGCTGGGAGAGCAGCTTCCAGTCGGACTGCACCACGGCCGCGAATTCCCAGCTCGGGTTGACGCCGAAGCCCTCGTCGTGGATGTGGAAGCCGTTGACGTTCACCAGCACCAGGCCCACCCCGTAATCGACGCAGAAGGTCACGAACTCATGGCTCCCTGCGGCGGCGCAGACGTTGCCGCCATAGCCGAAGCGCTGCCGGATCTCAATGTTGCAGGCCAGCTCCTTGCGTTGCGGATGGTAGCCGCAGCCCTTGATCGCCTCGTAGAAAGTGCTGCCGGTGTTGGTGATGATCTCGGTGCTGGGCGTCTGCGGATTCGGGAACGCGGCGACCTTCTCCGAGCCCTCGAACGGCAGGGCCTTGGGGGAGGCGGTGGTGGTGCCGGTAGACCCGGTGACCGGCACCGAGTCGTCGGCCGTGCAGCCGGCATACTTGGCTTGGATGTCCTCGGCGGTAAGACCGGAATTGAGGTCCGCCAGGACCTGCTGGCGGGTCGCCGTGCAGGTCTGGGCGGAGGCCGGCAGGCCGGCGAGCCCGGCCAGAAGCACCGAGGACAGAGTCAGAGTCTTCAAGAGTCCAGAGGAACGCAGCATGGGTCTCTCCTCAAGGCCGAAGCCTCGAATCAGGTTGAGATGGATGCCGCGGATCGCTCCTTCGACCCTTCCGGACAGGGCGCGCAGGTCCGAGGGGGGATTCCGGCCCGCAGATAGTACAAGAGCTTAATGTTATTTGCAATTGCAGTTTCATGACCCGGGAGTCACCGCCGCGCGGCGGCATCCCCGGTGCCCACCGTGAGCTCCCGCCGCAGATAGGACGTCGTCGCCGCCAGCTCGTCGCGCACGCCCACGCCCAGCGCGTAGTACCCCGGCTTCAGCCGGATCGTGATCTCGTGGGTGTACTCCTTCTTCGAGCCGGCCGCGGCCTCGGCTTCGGGGACCTCCACCGTCACCAGCCTGGTCTGGCGGACGGGCGTCGTCGAGCCCTCGCCGCTCGCCACCACGTAGAGGCGGAGCTGGCCCTGCCGGCTCGCCCCGTTCGGCTGCAGGAAGATCTTGGACACCGGCACCTGGATCCGCACCAGCGTCTCCCCGGGCTTCCGGTCCGAGACGACCTCCAGCTTCGCGCCCAGAGGGTTGTCCTCCGGGCCGAAGCGCATCACCGCCAGGGTGGCCTCGGCCACGGTCTCGCTCACCGGCTTGTCGCGGTACCACTGGCGATAGCGCACCTGGGCCCCCCGGGTCTTCACCTTCACCTCGATCTTGTGCTCGGCCTCGTCGCCCGTCCGCTTCGGCTGATAGCCGATCGAATAGTAGGTCGCGAAATCATCGGCGACCCTGGCCAGCGCGGAAGGCACGTCGGTGGCGTTGAGCAGGGCCCGCCCCCCGGTGTCGTCGGCCAGAAAGCGGAGCCCGGCCTGGCGGACCTCCAGGGAGATCGAATCGAACAGGGAGACCGAGTCGCCCTTCCGCGTGCCGTAGGACTCGATGGGATAGAAGGCGATCCGGTTGCGGCTGGCGTGGGAGGTGAGCTGGCGGAAGCGCGTCGTCATGTCGTACTTCTCGGCGTTCATCGCCGAGACCCGCTGGGTGATCGAGGGCTGCCTGGGAGCGCGGGAGTAGGCGGTGTACAGGTCCAGACCGGGGGTGATCGGCAGTCCGTCGCTCACGTAGAGAACGGCCTTGCGGCCGGGCACGCCGGCCAGCCAGCTCACCACCGAGTCGAGCGCGTCGAGCGACCCCTGCACCATGAGGCCCTCCTCGCCGGCCCAGTTCTCGAGCTGACTCTCGATCTCCATCCCGGAGGTCGACTCCCCGCCGCGATCGCCGCCGAGCAGCGCGCCAAAGATGCTGGTCATGGCCTGGTTGAAGCTCTGCTGATACTTGCGGACGTCGGTGGGCAGATTCAGGATCTCCGCGAGGTCCGCGTCCACCAGCTTGAGGTCGGGCGTGAACTGCCGCCGGATGTCCAGCTTCTGGTCATAGCGGACGAGCATCACCTCGTCCCCCGGCTTCAGCTCGGCATGCAGGAATTTCCCCACGTTCTGCAGGATCCGCATGCGGTTCGACTGCGAGAGGTTGACGTCGTCGACGAACACCACCAGCCGCAACCGCTGCGACACGGGGCGCTCCGGGGCCGCCGGGCCGGGGCCGGCGGAGGCCGCCGGAGCCGCCGGCTCCGTCCCGCGGCTCTCGGCGAAGAAGTTCGAGATCTCCACCGGACTGCCGTCCTCGAAGACCTGGAAGTCCTCCTTCTTGAGGCCGGTGATGGGCTGCCCCTTCTTGTCCGTCACATAGACGTCGAGGTTGACCACGCTCACCTCGATCGACTCCTTGAAGCTCTGATCGGCGGGAGGCTCCCCGGCGGCACGGGACGGAACGGAGGCCAGCAGCAGGCCGAGCGCCAGCCCGGCGGCCCCCCGAGAATAAAGACGAAGGCGAGTCATCACGAGATCCTCCTCTCCAACGAATAACGAAAGCGACGCGCGGTTTCCCTCATCCGAGCAAAAATCGTACCGCGTCCCACTGCGAAAAACAGCCCTTTTCCGCCCACTTCGGAGGCCGGCGGGGTCCTCTTTTGAGGACGGCTGGCTCGCTTTTCGCAACGAAAAGGGGCGCCTTGGAGTGGGTTTTCTGGTACCATCCGCTCAGATGCCGCAGCGCGGCGTTTTCTATCGCGACGCGGCACGCCAGCTCCATTGCCGCGCTCGCGGGCTCGACCGAGGAGGAGCAGCTCTTCGAGAAGAAGGCGAGCTAAGGAGGATACACCATGGCCAACATCCATACGGCCAACATCCGTGTCACCGGCCCCGGCTCCCCCGCAACGGAGCGGGTGCTCACGCCCGCGGCGCTGGACTTCGTGGGCGAGCTCGCGAGCCGGTTCGGAGCGACGCGGGAAGAGCTGCTCCAGCGGCGGACGGCCCGGCTGGCGGAGCTCACGGCCGGCGCCAGCCTGGACTTTCCGCGCCTCGACCGCTCCATCCGGGAGACCGCCTGGCAGGTGGCGCCGACGCCGGCGGACCTCCAGGAGCGGAAGGTGGAGATCACCGGCCCGGTCGAGAGAAAAATGATGATCAACGCCCTCAATTCGGGGGCGAGCACCTTCATGGCCGACTTCGAGGACTCCCTCTCGCCCACCTGGACGAACGTCGTCGAGGGGCAGGCCAACCTGATGGACGCGGTGCGGCGCGAGCTCGCCTTCACCAGCCCCGAGGGGAAGCAGTACCGGCTCGATGACCGCCTCGCCACCCTGCTGGTCCGGCCAAGAGGCTGGCACCTGCTCGAGCGCCACGTCCTGTTGGAAGGCCGGCCGGTCTCGGCCAGCCTCTTCGACTTCGGCCTCTACTTCTTCCACAACGCCGACGAGCTGCTGAAGCGGGGCACGGGCCCCTACTTCTACCTGCCGAAGCTGGAGAGCCACACCGAGGCCGCGCTCTGGAACCAGGCCTTCGTGGCCGCCCAGGAGGCGCTGTCGATCCCCGTCGGCACCATCCGGGCCACGGTGCTCGTCGAGACCATCCCCGCCGCCTTCGAGATGGAGGAGATCCTCTGGGAGCTGCGCGACCACGCCGCGGGCCTGAACGCCGGCCGCTGGGACTACATCTTCAGCATCATCCGCAAGTTCCCCCGCGGCCAGGTCCTCCCCGACCGCTCCCAGTTGACCATGACCGTGCCGTTCATGCAGGCCTACACCGACCTGCTGGTGGCCACCTGCCACCGCCGCGGCGCCCATGCCATCGGCGGCATGGCGGCCTTCATCCCCAGCCGCCGCGACGAGGAGGTCAACCGCACGGCCCTGGCCAAGGTCCGGGAGGACAAGGACCGGGAAACCGGCCAGGGCTTCGACGGCACCTGGGTGGCCCACCCTGATCTCGTGCCCGTGGCGAAGGAGATCTTCGACCGGCATCTGGGCGACCGGCCGAACCAGAAGGAGATCCTGCGCGAGGACGTCGAGGTCACCAAGTCCCAACTCCTGGACTTCCGGGTCGACGGCGGGAAGATCACCGAGAACGGCGTGCGCGCCAACGTCGGCATCGCCCTCCAGTACCTGGACGCCTGGCTCCAGGGCCAGGGCGCCGTGGGCATCCACAACCTGATGGAGGACACGGCCACGGCCGAGATCTCCCGCGTCCAGCTCTGGCAGTGGATCTGGAACGACGCCCGCCTGGACGACGGCCGCCAGGTCACCGCGGACCTTTACCGGCAGATCCGCGACCAGGAGCTCGCCGCTCTCGGAGGCCCCGGCCGCGGCCGCCTCTACGACGCCGCCGAGATCCTGGACAGGCTCGTTCTGAACGAGAAGCTCGAGCCGTTCCTCACCATTCCCGCGTATCAGTACCTGGATTGACGAGACCCGGACCCGGCGCCCCGGCTACCCGATGAAGTAGACGATGGTGAGCGGTACCCTGCCCGTATTCCTGACCAGGCCTCCCGTCGCGCCCAGCGCCACCTCTCTGCCGCTGTGAGGCGGCACCTCGATGGTGCCTTGCGTCTGCGGCGGCGGGTTGAGCCTGAAAAACAATTTCCCCTCTTTGTCCGTCTGATTTTCGACCGTGGTTTTCGAATGGCCCGGAATCTCGGCCGACAGGCCAGGCTTCAGCTCGATCACGACGTCATGGGTCACCTTGGTCTCCGCGGACATTGCCCTTCTCCTTTCCCTTGAATGGTCAGATTGGCCTGACGAGCCGGAGAAGGGCAAGGGGTATGCCAAGGGTTTTTTCCTCCTTTCCGAGAAAATCCTCTCGGGCCGAGAGGTTTCGCCCGCTGTCGCGGGGATTCCTGACGCGTCCGCGACATGTCAGGAATCCGTCAGAGAGGCCCCGGCAAAGCTCTCCGGTTTCAGACCGTGACAACCGGTGATCAGGAGGGTCAGGAGGCAAAACGCGATCCAAAGTCGATGAGAGCATATCCTGGAGGCTTCGGAAGCCACTGCCGCCAAGCGGGTGATCGCCTTCCAGATCGCCCAGGAGATGAAACGCCGCAGGCTTACCAAGTCGGAGATGGCCAGTCGCATGAAGACCAGCCGGCCTGCGCTGGAGCGGTTGTTGGATCCTGCCAATCGATCCGTGACGCTGGCCACTTTGGAACGGGCTGCGTCGGCAGTCGGCAAGAGGCTCAAGGTCGAGCTGGCGTAGCGAGCGCCACGACGACTGGCGACCAGCCAACGCGGCTCAGGCCACCCGGGGCACCGCCGGAGGCCCGGTCTAACAGACAATGTCCTCGACAGAGCTCGCAGGAGCCCACGTTCAAGGACAGGCGATGCGATCGGTTCGGCTCCCGGCGGGTGAGCCGCCGCTGAGGATCTTGTTGGCACGGGCAGTGCAAAAAGTGAGTACGACTCGCTCCCGCGCAATTCCGCCCGGAGCCTGGAGGTATATCTTTATGAATACGAAACGAACTGTCCCTACGTTGCTGGTCCTCACCAGCCTGCTGGGTCTTTTCATCACGGGTTGTTGCTGGGAGCCTCACCGTCGCCACGGCCGTCACCTTGACGGCCTCGATCTAAAGGTCGGCGTTCCATCGGCGGCCCAGGCGGAGGTGGCCGCCCCCTGAGATGGGACACGTCTGCTACGGCTTCGGAGCCGCCGCGCGTGGCGCCTGCGCGGCGGAATGGTCCACCACGACAGCCCCACCTTTCATGACCCACACCACGCGGCGGGTCACGGCTTGGACGTCCGTCAGCGGATCGCCGTCGACGGCCACCAGGTCCGCGTAGTAGCCGGGCGCGAGGGCGCCGAGGCTGTCGCTCAGGTTCAGCAGCGCCGCTCCCGTGGTGGTGGCGCTCGCCAGCGCCTGAGCCGGAGTCATGCCGGCTTCCACCAGGCGCTCCAATTCCCGGGCATTCTCCCCGAAGCCCGTGAAGACCGCGTCGGAGCCCATGGCGATCTTCACCTTGGCACGGATGGCGCGGCGCACGGTCGCGAGGTTCCTTTGCACGTAGGCTTCGAGACGCTGGACGACCTGGTCGTCATAGCCGAATTCCTCGCGATGCGCGATGTAGTAACGGTTGTGCTCGACGGTCGGCACGTAGACCGTTCCACGCCGGGCCATCTCGGCCAGCGTCTCGTCGTCCATGTCCGTCGCGTGCTCGACGGAATCGGCTCCCGCGCGCACGGCGTCCCGGGCCCCGTCCGGACCATAGGAATGAATCGAGATCCGCTTGCCGGCCCGATGCGCCACGTCGACGGCGGCCTTCATCTCTTCGAACGAGAAGGTCTGAAAGCCTGTCACGTCCTGGTCGCTGCCCGTCGAGCCGTACATCTTGATCCAATCCGCACCCGCCCCGAGCTGCTGCCGCGCGACGCGTTGCACCTCGGCGACGCCGTCGCACTGGCCCGGCTCCGGCGCCGCGCCGGCGCGCGGCGGAGCGTTGCTGATGTGAAGCCCATAGCCCGCGACGAACATCCTGGGACCGATCATCGCCCCGCGATGGATCAGGTCTCTCATCGCAATGTCGGTGTACTCCCACGATCCGAGGTCCCGCACGGTCGTAACCCCCGCCTCGAGCGTCTTCCGTGCGTTCTCCTGCGCCAGGAACACCGTCACCGCCGCGCCCAGCGATCCCAACTGCGTCCAGGGCCGTGTCCCGGGCGAACGGTCCCAATAGAAAGTCATGTGCGTGTGCACGTCGATGATACCGGGGATGGCGGTGAGCGGACGGAGATCGATCAGCTTCGCGCCGGCCGGCACCGCCTTGTCCCCGGAGCCGACGTGATCGATGCGCTCGCCGTGAACGACGACCACCGCATCCTGGACCTCGCCGCCCCG
>QHVW01000496.1 GCA_003223675.1 Acidobacteriota bacterium | reverse complement strand
CGGGGCTTCAATGGAAGTCCCGGATGGGACGGCCGCTGGTAGCCCGGGATTTCAATCCCGGGCGGGAGAGGATTGGACGCATGATCATGTTTGACCCGCCCCCGGGCCGCGACGGAAACTAGACCCATGAACGAGCCAGACCGCATCCGCGTGGCAATCGTCGAGGACGACCGCATCGCTCGCGAGGGCCTCCGCATGCTGGTGGACGGCACTCCGGGCTATGGCTGCAACGCCGCGTTTGGCTCGCTGGAGGCTGCGCTGGCCACGCGGGGCGGCGAGCCGCCGGACGTGGTGCTGCTCGACATCATGCTCCCGGGAAGGACGGGCTCGGAGGGAGTCGGCGCGCTGCGCGAGCGGTGGCCGGGGGCGGCGGTCGTCATGCTCACCGGCCTCGCCGACGAGGACAAGGTTTTCGAATCGCTCTGCAACGGCGCCGTGGGCTACCTGCTCAAATCCACCCCGCCCGCGCGCATCCTCGAAGCCGTGCGCGAGGCGCGCGACGGCGGCGCGCCCATGTCGCCCGAGATCGCCCGCAAGGTGGTGGAGCTCTTCCGGCGCAACCCGCCGCCGGTGCCGCTGGAGGAGGCGCTCACCCCGCAGGAGATCCACCTGCTCCGCCTGATCGCCGAAGGCTGCAGCTACCAGGTGGCGGGCGATCAGCTCAAGATCAGCATCAACACGGTGCGCAACTACATCCGCAACATTTACGAGAAGCTCCAGGTCCACACCAAATCCGCGGCCGTGAGCAAGGCCATGCGGGCCGGCCTGCTGCGCCTTTAGAGAGCGCCGTTGCCGCCAGGAAATCCAGCAGACCCGCGCGGGTCTGGCGCAGACCTGGCCAGGTCTGTAACAGACCTCGACAGGTCTGCGGCAAACCTGGGCAGGTCTGCGGTAAACCTCTGCAGGTCTGCGGTAAACCTCGGCGGGTCTGCGGCAAACCTGCCAGATCTGCGGCAAACCTGGGCGGGTCTGCGGCAGACCTGCAGAGGTCTGGAGCAAACCTCGGCGGGTCTGGAGCATTCTGAGCCAAGAGAGGTCCACGCCGAGCGCTCGCGCAGCGGCGGTCTGGCGATCGCCGTAGAGGCGTCCGGAGGCCGTCACGAAACGGGCCCCTCTCCCTTACGATAGACTGGATCCGCGAAATCGCACCCTGTTTGAGCGCAATCGAGGCGGCGATTATAGCACTGGCCCGATCTCCGGAATGAGGCGAACGGCTCCATGAGCACACCTGCCACCTATCGGGTCTTCCTCTCGGCGGTTACGCGGGAGATCGGCTCCTATCGGGTCGAGGTCGCACGGGTGCTGCGGCGCAAGGAGCTCGAGGTGCGAGACCAGGAGCACTTCCGCCAGGGCTCGGCGACGCTGCTCGAGCAGCTTCGGGCCTATATCGAGCAGTGCGACGCCGTGATCCTCCTGGTCGGCGAGCGCTGCGGCGGGTTTCCCTCGGAGGAGCACGTCGCGGCCCTGGGGACGGTCCCCCTTTTTGAGTCCTACCGCGCGTCCACGGGGCGAGCACGCGCCTCCTACACCCAGTGGGAGCTCTTCCTCGCCAAGCATTACGGCAAGAAGACCTACGTCTTCCTCAGCGACCCGGGCTTCAAGCCGGACGAGCCGAACCCAGAGGACGCCGACCTCCGGGCCTGTCAGGCGGCGTATCGCGAGTGGGTGCAAGCTTCGGGCGAGCACCGCGACGCGCTGACAACGAAAGAAAAATTGATCGAGGACGTGCTCGTCCTCCCCTTTCCCGACCTCCGCGCACCGAAGCCCATCAGCCTCCTCTTTTCCTCCCTCGGCCCGCTCTTCCAAGGCCGGGAAGAGATGATCACGACTCTGCGCGAGAAGCTCACCCAAACCCCCGCCGGGCGGGCGACGGCGATCGCGGGCAAGGCGGTCCATGGCCTGGGCGGGGTGGGCAAGACGCGGCTGGCCGTGGAGTACGCGTGGCAATACGCGGCGGATTACACCGCCCTGCTGTTCGTGGGCGCGGGCTCGCCCGCCGATCTGCGGCGCAACCTCGCGGCGCTCTGTGACCGGAAAGTGCTCGACCTGCCCTCGACTCGGAGGACGCCGCGGCAGCGGTGGATGCCCTGATTCCCCGCCTCCAGGGCGGCCACGTGCTCCTGACCGGCCGGCTCGCCCGCTGGAGCGTGGAAATCGAGCCGCTCGAGCTCGACGTGTTGACTGAGGAGGCCGCCGCCGGATTCCTGCTTGCCCGCACGAAAGCACGGAGGAGAACGACCCCGGAGGACGCCGGGCTCGCCGTCGCGCTCGCTCGCGAGCTCGGCTTTCTGCCCCTGGCCCTGGAGCAGGCCGGCGCCTACATCGCCGAGCGCCGCCTGACCCTCGTCGCCTATCTGGAAGAGTGGCATTCGCGGCACGAGCAGGTCTTGACGTGGTTCGATCCGCGGGTGAGCCACTACCCGACGAGCGTTGCCGTAACCTGGCAGACCTCCGTCGAGCGCCTCTCCGCCCCAGCCCGGCGCCTGCTCGAACGGCTGGCATGGCTGGGACCGGAGCCGATTCCGGAATCGCTTCTGGATGTGACGGCGGCGGCAAAGTCGTCGGTTGGGGCTCGTCTCTTCAGCCGAATTTTTCGCAGGTCTCAGCTTCAAGATTCCACCAAGATTCGCCGCGACGCTCTCGTGGAGCTTGCTACTTACTCCCTGGTGACCCGCGACGGCGAATCGCCGGCCTTCACCGTTCACCGGCTTGTGCAGGACGTCACCCGTCTCAGCCTAAGGAATGGCCCCGGCAGTAGGCCGATGAAGAAAACTCTGAGCGAGGCGCTCTCCTGGGTTAATGCCGCCTTCGTGGGAGATCCCCAGGATGTTCGCGCCTGGCCAACCCTTGACCCCCTCGTCCCCCATACCCGCGCTGCGGTCCTCTATGCCGACGCTGCTGGTATTGCTGATCCCACCGCTCGGCTGATGAACGAGTTAGCTCAATTGCTATATGTCAAGTCCTTGCTTAGCGAGGCTGAGCCGCTCATGCGTCGTGTGGTGACGATCTTCGAAAGCAGTCTCGATGATCATTCCAAAGCCGCTACGGCCCTCAACAACCTGGCGTGGTTGCTCAAGGCTACGAACCGTCTCAGCGAGGCCGAGCCGCTGATGCGTCGTGCGCTCGCAATTGACGAGAAGAGCCTTGGGATGGAATACCCCAACGTCGCCCGGGATCTCAATAACCTGGCGTGGTTACTCAAGTCCACGAACCGTTTTAGCGAGGCCGAGCCGCTAATGCGATGTGCGCTCGCAAT
>QHVW01000921.1 GCA_003223675.1 Acidobacteriota bacterium | reverse complement strand
CACCAACAGCTACGGCGACTGGACCGATCTCGTGGAGCTGCTGATCGATTCCAAAGACCCGGACGTCTATCGCACGCCCGCGGGGCCGAAGCGCTTCGAGAAGATCCAGGAGCGCATCCGGGTCAAGGGCGGCAAGGACGACCTCCTCGAGGTGAAGGAGACGATCTGGGGGCCGGTCATCGGCGAGGACCATCTCGGCCGCCCCCGCGCCCTCGCCTGGACCGCCCACTTCCCGGAGGCGGTGAGCCTGGAGGTGGATCAGCTCCAGACGGCGCGCACGCTGGAGGAGGCGATGGCGGTGGCCAACCGCTCCGGCATCCCGCCGCAGAATTTCACGGTGGCGGACGAGACGGGGCGGGTCGGCTGGACGATCATCGGCAAGATCCCGCGCCGCGTCGGCTTCGACGGCCGCACCCCGACCTCCTGGGCCGACGGCTCGCACCGCTGGGACGGCTGGCTCGCGCCGGAGGAGTATCCGCGCATCATCAATCCCCCCTCCGGACGGATCTGGACGGCCAACGCCCGGGTGGTGGACGGCGAGGCGCTGAGGGTCCTGGGCAACGGCGGCTACGAGCTGGGAGCGCGGGCGTGGCAGATCCGCGAGGACCTGATGGCGCGGGAGCACGCGACGCCGCGCGACCTGCTGGCGGTGCAGCTCGACGACCGGGCCCTGCTCCTGGAGCGCTGGCGCGGCCTGCTGTTGCGGGTCTTGAGCCCCGAGGCGACGAAGGGGCATCCCGGGCGCGCCGAGATGCGCCGGCTGGTGGAGACCACCTGGACGGGACGGGCCTCGGTGGGCTCGGCCGCCTACCGGATGGTGCGGTCGTTCCACGAGCTCCTGGCGGACGAGGTCTTCACGTCGATCACCGGCCAGGGGGACGTGCCCGAGGAGGACCGCTACCGGCCGTCCGGGCAATTCGAGGGCGCGCTCTGGAAGATCGCCACCGAACGGCCGCCCAACCTGCTCGCTCCCCGGTACGCGAGCTGGGACCAGGAGATCCTCGCCGCCGTGGACGCCACGCTGAAGAATCTCGAGAGCCAGGGCCGGAGCCTGGCGGACCGCACCTGGGGCGAGCGGAACACGGTGCGCATCCAGCATCCGCTGAGCCTGGCGGTGCCCCTCCTGGGCCGCTGGCTCGACGTGCCGGCGCGCCAGCTTCCGGGGGACGATGACATGCCCCGCTTGCAGAGGCCGGCCTTCGGCGCCTCGGAGCGGATGGTGGTCTCCCCCGGCCACGAGGAGACCGGGATCTTCCACATGCCGGGCGGGCAGAGCGGCCATCCGCTCTCTCCCTACTACCAGAAGGGTGTCGACGCCTGGGAAGATGGCAAGGCGACCCCGTTCCTGCCGGGGCCGCCCGTCCACAAGCTGCGGCTGGTGCCGGCCGTCAGCGGGCCGACCGGTGCCCCAGGATCGCCTCCCGTCCCGCCAGGTAGAGCAGGACGGTGAGGACCGCGAAGGGGATCAGCGCCAGCAGGTCCGACCAGCCCCCCGCGAAGAACGGGTTGGACGCCATCGTCTTGACCATCCGGGCGTCGAAGTCGGTCAGCCAGCCCTGGCTGATGGCGATCAGGATGCCGGCGATGGCGCCGCCCGCGATGTAGCCGGACGCCATGAGCACGCCGGGGCTCTTGTCCCCCTCGGCCGTGAGCTGCTCCTCGGTGAGGCGCTGGCCGGCGAATTTCTTGGCCGTGTACTTGTCCACCAGCCAGCGCACCGCGCCGCCGATGAAGATCGGGCTGGAGGAGGAGAGCGGCAGGTAGACGCCCACCGCGAAGGCGAGCGAGGGGATGCCGGACATCTCGAGGACGATGGAGATCATCACGCCCAGCAGCACCAGCCCCCAGGGGAGCTGGCGGTTGAGGATGCCCTTGATGATGTACGACATCAAGGTCGCCTTGGGCGCGTCGTACTTGGTGACCTTCGTGCCGTCCGGCCGCAGGGGATGGGTGCCGTTGATTCCGGGGTCGACCAGATAGACCGGCACGCCGGCGTCGTTGACCAGATAGCGCCCGGCCGGGCCGCCCACGGCGTCGGTCTTCTGCCAGGAGTGATAGGTGGCCTGATCGGTCTTCGCCTGGGGGCCCTGGAGCTTCTCGGTCCTGAGCGTCGCGAGGGTGGCGGGATCGACGCGCACGTCGGGCGCATACCCCGCGGCGGTGATGTGACCCGCCGGATCGGTGAGCGGCACGTAGACGGTGGCGGCGTTGTTCAGCACGAGCAGGATGGGCCCGAGCACCAGGGCCGAGGCGAGGGCGCCGAAGAGGATCGCGATCTGCTGGTTGCGCGGCGTCGAGCCGACCAGGAAGCCGGTCTTCAGGTCCTGCGACGTGGTGCCGCCGTTCGAGGCCGCGATGCAGACGATGGCGCCGATCGACAGCGCCGTCACGTAGTAGGTGGGGCCGGTCCAGCCGACGATCAGGAAGATCAGGCAGGTCAGCAGCAGGGTCGCCACGGTCATCCCCGAGATCGGGTTCGAGGAGGAGCCGATCTCGCCCGTGAGCCGGGAGGAGACGGTGACGAACAGGAAGCCGAAGAGAACGATCAGCAGGGCCCCCAGCAGGTTCCATTGCAGGTGGAGCTGCGGCACGATCATGATCACGGCGATCAAGGCCACGATGCCGCCGGCCACCAGCTTGAGCGACAGGTCCTGGTCGGTGCGGAGGATCCCGGCGCCGGCCTGAGCGCCGTTGCGGCTCCGGAAATCGGCGAGACCCCCCTTGAGGCCGTGCCAGATCGTGGGCAGCGAGCGGAACAGGCTGATGATGCCGCCCGCGGCCACCGCGCCGGCGCCGATGTAGAGCACGTAAGCACTGCGGATGTCGTTGGGCGCCATCTTGGAGATCGGCATCGTGCCGGGGGGGATCACACCGGTCGCGACGCCGCCGAAGTACTTGATGGCCGGGATCAGCACCAGGTAGGCGAGCACGCCGCCGGCGCACATGATCGAGGCGATGCGCGGGCCGATGATGTAGCCCACGCCGAGCAGCGCGGGGTTGATCTCGACCGAGACCGAGCCGGCTTCGAAGGGCTTCTTGAAAACCTTCTCCGGGACGTCCTTCCACAGATAGAAGACCTTCATCGCCGTGTAGTAGATGAAACCGATGCCGAAGCCCGTGAAGATGGCCTGGGCTCCGGTGGCGGCCGCCTCCTCGGCCGCGGGGGCCTCGCCGGCCAGGGCGGCGGCGCGGGCGGCGATGGCCCGTTCCTCAGCGTTGGCGCCCGCCTTGAGCACCTCGGCGCAGGCGGTCCCTTCGGGGTATTTGAGGAGCCCATGCTGCTGGACGATCAACGCCCGGCGCAGCGGGATCATCATCAGGATCCCCAGCAGGCCGCCGAGCACCGCCACCAGCATCACCCGCGTGATCTCGAGGTCGAAGCCGAGGATCATGATCGCCGGCATGGTGACGCCGACCCCGAAGGCGATCGACTCGCCGGCCGATCCGGCCGTCTGCACGACGTTGTTCTCGAGGATCGACGCCCCCCGGAGCCCCAGCGCGCGGAGCAGGCCGAAGATGGAGATCGAGAGGACCGCCACCGGGATCGAGGCGCTGACCGTGAGGCCGACCTTGAGCACCAGGTAGAGCGACGAGGCGCCGAAGACGATGCCGAGGAGCGTGCCGAGGATCAGCGGCCCGACCGTGAGCTCCGGCAGCACGACCGAGGCCGGGATGAACGGCCGGAACGCGGCGGCCTGGGGCTCCTCGGGGAGCGCGCCGACGATGTCGGGGTACTCTTGCGGTGGGACGTCGGAAATTGCCATGCCGGGGCCCTTTCTCGCGAAAAGTTTGGGTCCGTACCCTAACACACCCCTCGCCGGACCGGGTTTCCACGGCGGCAAGGCAGCAAGAACGGGGCCACCCGTTTCTCCGGGGGAGGGCCGGGAGGAAGGCGGCCGGGGCCGTCCTCTGGGGAGGTCGGGTGTGGACTCCCGCCCCGGTCGCGCCTCGCGAGCCCCTCCCGCTCTGGCCCGGAGCGAGGAGCCGGAAAAACGCTGATGGCCAGGCTGGGGCAGTAGGAGAACCAGGTCCGGGGGAAGCGCTGTCCTCCGCACATGACCATCACTGAGGCGCTTGGCCGTAAACCATTGATTTTATGGGCTCTATTGTATCCAAGAGTCGTAGTTGGGGAGGTGCAATCACATGACCATCACATAAGAATCAAGCCCAGAACGGCACGTACCGGGCGTGCTTCTTGGACCTGTTCTCAGGGTCATAGGGTCTGATGAGCCCCGCTTCAATAGTTTCTGCAATGATCCGGGAGGCGACCGAGTAGTTCTGTGGGTTGATGGAGAACCTGTCTCTCAGGGTAGCGTTCGTCATCTGCCGATTCGAGACGTATTGAAGGGCTGCATGTTGGTAGCAGGCTCGCACGCGATCCGTCTTGCTCATCTGGGAAAGCGTCCTATAGGCAAACAGGACAGCTTTGGTGTGCTGATGGCTGACGGAGAAATCTGGGGCTGGCAATTGGAAAGCCTCTACCCAGTGGATCACTTTGTCGATACCACTCCCTCTCTCTTCACAGATGTTGACCCGGCGCATGAAGGAAGCGACACGGTCATTTCGCGATTGCGGAGGGGCGTCGAGGAAGCGTTGAGTGTCGATCAGGGGTATCCCTGGGTTCGTAATCTCGATGCGCTCTGAGAAGATCTCTACCATAGGGCCCGTTCCGGTCAGAGAAAAGTCTTGATGAATGAGGGCATTGGCGACGAGCTCTCGAATGGCGATCTCCGGATACATGTGTACGTCAGTGCGTAATGCCTGACCGATGACCTCGTTTTGTGGGACGAACACGTTGATGAAGTCGATCAGGCCCGAAAAGCCAGGAGCATAACCCCGGCGTCCAACCTGTTCTCTCAGCGTCTCGACGCGATTCTCCCCCTTGTAGACGATGACGCGCACTGCTTTCCGCTGGAGGGATTCGAATCCATGGAGATCCTTGGCGAGGAGCACGGCCCCTAAATTGGTGATGTCGTAAAACTCTCCCCCTTTAGGCAGGATGAATTTCTCCGCCACCAGCTTTGCAAGAATCCCCTTCCGGTCTTCTGGGAGGGGTTGTGCCGTGAGGTCGAAATAGGCGGGATAATCGAGAAGCGAAAGGACGTCGCTTCCAGGGACGAGCTCTTGAGCGATGCACTGCTCAAAGGGTGTTTTCTCCGAGAAGGAAGACCAGAGCGCCCGCTCTTTCTCAGGAAAGTCCCGCAGCTTCTTCTTATAGCTCCCGACCCTGATCCACTCCGTGTCCTTGAAGCGGACCGGTGTATGGGAAGCGGCCGGAACCTCAAGGATGACGAACTGTGATCCACCAAGCGAGGTCTCATGGATCCGGAAGTCGACCCTTGGAGTTAACAGGCGGGATAGCCAGCTCTCCAGCTCCTCATTACCGACCTTGGTATTTCGGGGCTTGAAAGCTGTGCCTACGAGCTCGTGCGTACCATCCACCACTCCCCAGACAATGAATCCGGCTTCCTTACCATGGAGGGCTGAGGCATTCGAAATCGCGGAAATATACTCTCCGATCTCCTCGGGAGCATCGTTATCCTTCTTAAATTCGACCCATTCAGTCTCGTAGGGCAAATCGGCCAGCCGGAAGAGCAAACCGCGAAGGTTCTTGACGCTCAAGCATGGCCCTCCAATGCGAATCCTGGTTTCAGCAAGCGCTCCGGGCTGCTTACTTGAGCAGCCCGGCCTTGGAAAGACACCCAAAGCTCTCAGGTCGTAAACGCCAGCGTCAGCAGCGTCTGCTGCTCCATGGCGTGGGCCTTGGCCGAGCCGGTGGCGGGGCTGCCGCTGGCCGAGCGCTTGACCGAGCGGATCGGCTTGCCCACCAGGCGCTCGATGCGCGGCTGGACGAAGAAGAGCGCGCCCATGTTGGCCGGCTCCTCCTGCACCCAGATCACGCTGCGGGCGTTGGGATGCCGCGCCAGCGCCGCCGCCAGCTCCTCCTTGGGGAAGGGGTAGAGCTGGTCGAGCGCCAGGATCGCCGTCGAGGTGTCCTTCCGCCGCTCCCGCTCCCGCCGCAGCTCGTGGACGATCTTGCCCGTGCAGAGGAGGACGCGCTGGGCGTCCTGGATCTGGGGGTCGTCGACCACCCGCTGGAAGCGGTCGCGGGCGAATTCCTCCAGGCCGGAAGAGGAGTCCTTGTGGCGCAGCATGCTCTTGGGGGTGAACACGATCAGCGGCTTGCGCCAGGGGATCAGGGCCTGCCGGCGCAGCAGGTGGAAGTACTGGGCCGCGGTCGAGGGCTGGCAGACCTGCATGTTGTCCTCGGCGCAGAGCTGGAGGTAGCGCTCGATGCGGGCGCTCGAATGCTCCGGCCCCTGCCCCTCGTAGCCGTGCGGCAGCAGCATCACCACGCCGGAGAGCAGGTGCCACTTGTCCTCGCCGGCCGAGATGAACTGGTCGATGATGATCTGGGCGCCGTTGGCGAAGTCGCCGAACTGCGCCTCCCAGCAGATCAGCGCCTCGGGGAAGTCGCGGCTGACGCCGTACTCGAAGCCGAGCACCGCCGCCTCCGAGAGCATCGAGTCGTAGACCTCGAAGCGGGCCTGGGTCCCGGCCACGTGCTCGAGCGGGGTGTATTCGGAGGCGTCCTCGATGTCGATCAGCACGGAGTGGCGCTGGTTGAAGGTGCTGCGCCGGCTGTCCTGGCCGGAGAGGCGGACCGGCGTGCCGGCCTTCACCAGCGAGCCGAAGGCGAGCGCCTCGGCCATGCCATAGTCGACCGGCCGCTTGCCGTTCCCCATCTCGGCCCGCTGGGCGAGCAGGGCCTGGATCTTCTTGTGGACGTGGAAGCTCGCGGGCGCGGTGGTGAGGGGGGGGTGCGCATGGTGGGCTTTTTCTCCAGCGCCGCGGCCGCCTTGTGGGCGGCGTCGAGCTCGGCGCGGATCGCATCCATCCGGCGCTCCGCCTCGCCTTCCGGCACGCCGGTCGAGCGGGCGTAGAGCTTCCACAGGGGCGGATGGGCCGCGATCTTCTTATAAAGGAGAGGCTGGGTGATCGTGGGGTCGTCCACCTCGCTGTGGCCGTGCCGGCGGAAGCCGATCAGGTCCACCACCACGTCGCTCTTGAAGGCGAAGCGGTAATCGACCGCCATCCGCGCCACCCGCGCCACGGCGTCAGGGTCCTCGCCGTTGACGTGGAAGATCGGCACCGGCAGCCGCCGCGCCACGTCCGAGGCGAAGCGGGAGGAGTGGAGCGCCTTCGGCTCGGTGGTGAAGCCGATCATGTTGTTCACGATCACGTGCACCGTGCCCCCCACCCGGTAGCCGTGGAGGTCGGCCATGTTCAGCGTCTCGGCGAGGACCCCCTGGCCGGCGAAGGCGGCGTCGCCGTGGAGCACGATCGGGAAGACCCGCTCGTGCCGCTTGTCGTCGTCGAGCCGCACCTGCTTGGCCCGCACGCGCCCGAGCGCTACCGGATCGACCGCCTCCAGGTGGCTCGGGTTCGAGACCAGGTGGATGTTCACTTTGTGGCCGTCCGGCCCGGTGTAGTCGCCGGTCGCGCCCATGTGGTACTTGACGTCGCCGCCGCCGAAGGTGCTGCGCGGATCGACGTCCTCGAAACCGGCGAGGATCTCGGCCGGCGAGCGGCCGACAGAATGCACCATCACGTTCAGCCGGCCGCGGTGGCTCATCGCGATCACCACCTGCTGGGCGCGGTGCTCGACGGCGCCCTGGAGCATCTGGTCGAGGCAGGGGAGCAGCGCCTCGACCCCTTCGATCGAGAAGCGCTTGGTGCCGAGATAGCGGGCCTGGAGGAACTGCTCGAAGGTCTCCCCGCGGGTGAGGAGCTCGAGGATGCGCTGCCGGTCGAATCCGGGCGCCTCGGCCTCCATCCGCTCCTCGATCCAGCGCCGGCGCTCGGGGTGGGGGATATGCATGAATTCGACGCCGATCGTGCCGCAGTAATGGCGGCGGGCGAATTCGGCGGTCGCGGGGTCCGAGTCCTCCAGGCCGGGATGGGCCTCGGGCTCGATACGGCTCATGGGGTCCAGATCCGCCAGCAGGTAGCCCAGCCGGCGGTAGTTATTCAAAGTCCTCTCGTCCAGCGCGGCGGGGCGCTCGGACGGTACGGTCGCGGTAGGGGCGATGGTCTCCATAGCCCTCCGAGGATACCGCACTTGGCAAGGGGGGATCACAGAGGAGCGGCCAAGTTGCTTATACTGTGCTTCAACGAAAAGGAGGAGCCCGGATGAGAAGCCCGATCCTGAAGAAGGCCGTCCTGCTGCTGGCCGTGATCCCGTTGCTCTCGATGGCTCTGCTGCCTCGGCGCGCGGCGGCCTGGGACGTCTGCTATGAGATCTATACCTATGATTGCTACTACGAGAACGGTGTCTACTGTTCTCAAGGGTGCCCGCGGAGCTCGTCGTGCTCGGGAGATCCCGAGGGCACTCCGACCTGTTATCAGTCGGGGTTCGACTGCTGCTTCTGAGTGAACAGAACGGCGCGGCCCGGGCTCCCCGGACCGCGCCCGCGGCACCTCGCTCAAGTGCCCCCGTTCAGGGGCAGGCGAAGGTGACCCGGTTGATGAGCGTGCGGAAGGCCTGGCCGGACGGGTTGGTGTAGGTCTTGGCCTGGCCGGTCTGGGTGTCCGTGATGGTGAGGTCGACCCGCGCGTTGGTCATGCCGCCCAGGTAGAGCCAGTAGTGGCCGTTCGCGGCGCAGTTGTTGAGGATCTTGGCCGTCACTTCCACGCTGTCCGGATCGAGGAACCAGAAGTAGCCGTTGTTCCCGTTCAGGTCCACCGCGGTGGCGGCGCCGTTGGCGGTCGGCGTCTGCCAGTTGGCGGTCACCTTGAAGCGGCCGTTGTTGAGGCAGAGGGTGTTGCCGCCCGCCACGCAGGCGGCCGTGGCCTCGAACGCTCCGATGTCACAGGTGGTGGCGCCCGGCCGCCGGGTGTCCCGCTGATCGGTGGTCGCGCAGGCGCCCGTGCTCGAGCCGGGCGTGGACGGATTGCCGGCGTTGATCGCCGGGCTGCCGGCGAGGAGGGCGAGCGTCGGGGTGGGGCCGCCGTTCCCGGCCAGGGGGCCGAGCCTGGGGTCGAGCGGGCTCGCCGCCGTCCCCACCCTGTCATGGTTGGCCGCCGAGGGGCCGGGGCAGTCCGCGGCGTTGCCGATCAGGTCATAGGAGGTTTCGAGGCCGCCGGCGCAGTCCGGGGCCACCGGGGCGGAGTTGCCGGCGATGATCGAGTTGGTGACCTTCGGGGTCAGGCCGATAAAGATGTTGGTTTCGACGAGGATGCCTCCCCCCTTCACCGCCGCCGTGTTGCCGGCGATCGTGACGTTGTTGATCGTCGCGCGGATGTCGGTGAAGAAGTAGAGGCCGCCCCCGAGATTGGCGGTGGAGCGGTTGCCGGTGACCGTAACGTTGGTGAGGCTGACGTTCGCTCCGGCGGTGATGCCGCCCCCGGCGCCCTGGGCCGTGTTATTCGAGATCGTGCTGTCGGCGATGGTGAGCGAAGGGCTGGCGCCGTCCGAGAGGATGGCGCCGCCCTGGCCCGGCCCGGCGGCCCCCGCCACGCTGGAATTGCCGGTGAGGATCGTGCGCAGCAGGGTGAGGTCACCCTGATTGTGGATGGCGCCGCCCGCGCCGGAGGACCGGCCGTTGCGCAGCGTCAGGTCCTGCATATGGACCGTCACGCCGCTGGGGATGTAGAAGATGCCGCCGCGGCCGCCGCCGTCGATGACGGTGCGGCCGGCGCCGTCGCCGATCAGGACGGTGCCGCCCTGGATCTGGAGATTGCCGTTGGCGGGGCCGGAGGTGGTCAGGGTGTAGGTCCCCGCGTGCAGCAGGATGACGTTCTCGCCGGGATTCTGGTTGGCGGCCGCGATCGCCTCGCGCAGCGAGCAGTCGGAATCGCAGACGCCGTCGTTGGTGTCGGCCGTTTTATTGGGGATGTAGATCGCCGCCTGCAGGGCGGTCGGTAGGGTCAGCACGAACAACAGCGCTGGAGCCAGACGTCGGACAGACAGAGACATGATGGTTGCTCCTTCAAGGAAACTTCATCGATTTTTTTGCGCGGAGATCCGGAGCTACGCGCGGTTTTTTCGTGGCGTCAAAGCCGCTTTGTTGCCGTGTTCCTACCGTTTGTACGCAAGGATGGCGCGGAGTGTCTAGGGAATCGCACAGGAAGGGCCGGTGCTAGACTCCACCCCCGTCCGGCCCTCTGGCCGGTCCCATTTGCGGAGCTTGGAGCCCATGACGCGACTGACGCGACGACTCGCGATGTTCCCTATCGTCCTCCTCTTCCTTCTCCTCCTGCTGCCCGCCGCGGCGCAGGTCGCCCCCACGCCGCGACCGCTGGAGCCGGCGGCGACCGGCGGGCTGCCGGACGTCGACCGCGCCCTGGCCAAGCTGTCGGCCAACCAGCGGCTGCTGGTGATCGGCGCCCATCCGGACGACGAGGACACCTCCCTGATCGCTCTCGTCTCGCGGGGCCTGGGCGGCGAGGCCGCCTACCTGTCGCTCAGCCGGGGC
>QHVW01000044.1 GCA_003223675.1 Acidobacteriota bacterium | reverse complement strand
TCGATCCTCTCGGGTGAGGACGACCTGCCGCCGGGCTATACGCATTGGATCGTCAAGCTCCAGGCCCGGCGAGACTCGCCCGACTCGGGTCCGGGTGAGCTCGCCTACTCTCTCATGGCGTAAGAAGCGGGCCTCGCCATGCCGCCCGCACGTCTCTTCGAGACGGCCCGGGGAGAGCGGTTCTTCGGGGTGGAGCGCTTCGATCGCCGGGGCAACCACCGCTACCACGTCCACACCTTCGGCAATCTCATCCACGCCAACTTCCGCAT
>QHVW01000045.1 GCA_003223675.1 Acidobacteriota bacterium | reverse complement strand
CCTCCGCCCCGAAGGCCGAGACGATTCCGAAGCGAGGCGAGCACTCGGAGATGCAGCCCTGATGGCCGTCCGTCTCGTTTTGCGAGATCGGGCCGGCCAGGCTGGCGCCGCTGATCGTCAGGAGCAGGGAGAGAGCTGCGAGAACGACGCGAATCGTGGGTTTCATTTTGATCTCCTCGGTTTTCCAATAAATTACAAATTGAGCATAACAGGCCAAAACCGCCGGGGGGTATCCTCTCTAGAGAGGATCTTTGAGGGGCCCGGCATCCTCCCTAGAGAGGATGCTCACCTTGCCCGCGCAACCGCAAGCAGCTCACCGGGGGAGGATGCGGGGCCCGCTTTGCAGGGCAGGGAGACTCTTACGCGGCGTTGACAATCGCTAACAATTGAGCGCCTAGATTCCCTAGTGACGTAGATCGCTACTATAATAGCTGTAATGAGGGTTGCGACCCGGGAGAATGGCACCATGGACGGCTTTTCACTCGAGACACCCGAGCAGGTCGGCAGGAAGTTGGCCGCCCGGGCCAAGGCGCTGCGGCTGGCCAAGGGTTGGAAGCAGATTACCCTGGCCGAGCGGTCCGGGGTCAGCCTGGCGTCCCTGCGTCGCTTCGAGGAATCGGGCAGAATATCGCTTGAGAGCCTGCTCGAGCTCGCCTTTGCCCTCAACCGGTTGGACGATTTCGACGCCCTGCTCCAACCGCCTCGCGCGGCGTCGCTCGCCGAGCTCGAGGTGGCCGAGAAGCGGCCGGCGCGCAAACGAGGCCGGATATGAAGAAGTTGGAGGTGCGCCTCCGCCGCGAGCC
>QHVW01000043.1 GCA_003223675.1 Acidobacteriota bacterium | reverse complement strand
CGCCAAGCTGATCGAAAGGGCCATCGGCGAGTGCCTCGCCCGCGTTTGATGTAGCCGCCTACGGACGGACGCTCCTCTCCACGCAGTTGCTCACCTGGAAGGGGCAGGTGCGGACGCGGTAGCCGTAGGTGGAGCCGGGGGTCACGGCGGTATCGAGATAGGAACCCCGGGTGGTCGAGGCGATGCCGGCGAAGGTGCCGTCGCAGCCGCCGTCCGCCCGTTCCACCACGTAGTGGGTCACCCGCGGCACGGCGGGCCAGTTGAGCTGCACCCGCTGCTTGACCGTGGCGG
>QHVW01000042.1 GCA_003223675.1 Acidobacteriota bacterium | reverse complement strand
AAGAACGAAATCGTCGTGTTCACCGCCCCCTCGGGCACCCCCTGGCCGCGGTAGCGCACCTTGAGGTCCCACGAGACGAGATCCGGCGGCCGTAGCTCGCGGATCGCCCGGTCGATCTCCGCCCAGGGGGTCTCCAGCGAATGGGTGAGCGTGAGGTCGGCCGACACCCCGGGGTAACGCGAGGGGATGACGATCGCCAGGCTCGGGTTCCCTCCAGCCAATGCCGACGTGGCAACCTCGGCCACGTAGAGCGGATATCCCTCTTCCTCCTCCACCCGGCCGAAATAACCCACCACCTGGGTCTCGCGCACCAGCTCGGCCGAGCTGCCGGAGAGCAGCCCCGGCAGATCCGCCGGACGGACCTCCAGGTGGACCCCGAAATCGGCGGCCAGGGCCTCGATCGTCCCCTTGATGTCGAAGAGGTCGAGGTCCATCTCCCGCTGCCAGGGGCTGCCCACCCGGCCGCCGCAGACCAGCCCCACGTGCTCGGGCTGGTCCGGGATCTCCCCGGGACCTGCCTCGTAGAAGACGGTGGCGATCTCGAACATGCGCACGGCGGCGAGCCCCCGGCGCTGGTTGAAGCGGGCGGTCTCCACCAGGTTCGGCGCCAGCGAGCGCCGCAGCACCGAATACTGCTCGGAGAGCGGATTGGCCAGCCGCAGCGGCTTGGCGTCCGGCCGCAGGCTGGGGAAGGCCGCGTCGCGGGCCGGATCGAGGAAGGCGAAGTGGACCGTCTCCACGTAGCCCGAGGCGGCGAGCTGCTGGCGGGCGCGCTCGCGGCGGATCTGATACTCCGGCTTTGGCGCGTCGGAGCCTGGAATGGCCGGCAGGGCCGCGGAGATGCGGTCGAAGCCGTAGATCCGCAGAACCTCCTCGTAGAGATCCTGGGGATAGACCTCGTGCGGCGGCTCGGGGCGCGGCGGGAAGTCGTAGTACCGCCAGGAGGGGACGGTGACCCGCCAGATGCCGCTCCCCGGCCGGTCCACGCGGTCAATCCCGAAGCCGAGGCCGGTCAGCCAGCGCTCGGCGTCCACAGAGGAGATCTCGGCGCCCGCGAAGGCGTCGAGCTTCGCCAGGTCGAGGCGGCCGTGGCGGTGCCAGGAGCGGCCGGGATCGCGCTCGTCAAGGGCGCCGGTGAGCACCGTGCCCCCCGCCACCGCGGCGA
>QHVW01000041.1 GCA_003223675.1 Acidobacteriota bacterium | reverse complement strand
CGCGGCCTGATCGCTGGGGTGGAAGTAGCGGACGTAGCCGAACAGCCGGGTGAAGGCGATCAGGTTGTCGAGCCCCCGCCCCTCCAGCGGACGCGCCGGCTCGTGGCGGGTCTCCACGGTGCCGAGCGTCTCGAACGACGCGGAATCGATCCAGGCCTTGCCCTGGCCGAGCAGCATCAATCCCAGATAGATGCTCTTGGCGTCGGGAGCCACGTCGCCGGTGATCTCATAGGTCTTCCACTCGGAAGAACGGATCGGCCGGTCCGCCATGTTGTCGAAGAACCCGATGCCGCCCCCCTCGCGGTCCACCCGCAGCCAGAGAGCGGCCTGGTCTCCACGGCCGGGCACCTCGGCGCGCACCGCGGCCCGGAAGCGGATCCGCTTGCCGCGATAGGGGGTGGCGTCGAAGGAGGTCAGCAGGTTGCCGAAGGCGCTCGGGTCCTTCTTCTCGCCTTCGAGCGCCACCTGGGCCGCCTGCCGTCCCGCCTCCGGCTTGTCGGTGACGATCTTCGCCGTATAGCCGTTGTCCTTCGACACGGAGGAGATGTGCCATCCCGGCGGCACCTCGCCCGGCTGTCCCTGCTCGAAGTCGAGGTTGGTGGGCGCCGGAGGCGGAGCCGGGGCTGTCTGCGGGAAAAGCGCCGCCGGCGCCACGAGAGCGAGAAAGATCAGGACGCGGAAAAGGGCAGGAGTCTTCAAGGCAAGAACCTCCCTGGGTGAGGTGCCGCCTGGGGTTGAAACCCCAGGCTATTCAAATACCGCCCTTCCAGGGCGGGTCCTCGCCCATTGGATCGCGCGCTCGACCTCGTCAGATTTGAGGTCGAGCTGTTCAAACCGAGCCCGGGTCCGATGAGCGATCTCATCGAACCTCTCCAAGGGGCGAAGCGGTTTTTCCTTGTCCTTACCATGATTCATGGATTCATGCCCCCTCAGCTCCGGCTCCGATGCAGCGCCGCGCCGATCCCCACTGCGAAGAGGACGGCCCAGACCGGCCAGGGGCCGTGGGCGCCGGCGAGGATGGCGCCCGCCACCATGCAGAAGCCGCCGAAGAGGGTGCCGCGCAGGCCGGCGAGTGGGTTCTCGGGCCTCCGGGTGGCCTGCTCCAGGAGCCGCAATCCCTCGGTGATCAGGCTCGGCGCCTTGGCGACCGCCTCCAGGAGGTCCGGTCCGGCCCGCAGCACCTGCTGGATCAGGCTCTGCGGGCTGAATTGATTGCGGAAGATGGCGTTGGCGTGCGCTCGCGAGACCGCCGCCACGTCCAGCCCGGGCTTGAGGATCTGGCCCACCCCTTCGAAGGTGACCAGCGCCTTGACCATCAACACCATCTCCACCGGGAAGTAGAGGCGGTGCTGGGCGCCGAGGTTAACCGAGCGCATGATGAGCTGCGCCAGCGAGAAGTCCCTGAAGCTCCCGGCGCGGTTGAAGCGCAGCAGGATCTCGGTGACCTCGCGGCGAAACCCGTTGACGTCCGCGCCCGGGCCGGGGATGGCGAGCGCCGCCAGATAGCGCGCCGCCCCCTCGGCGTCCCCCATCACCAGGGTGTAGTAGTAGTAGAGGAAGGTGCGCCGCAGGTCGCTCTCGAAGCGCCCCACCATGCCGAGGTCGATGAAGCCCATCCGCGGGCCGGGGAGGATCAGCAGATTCCCCGGGTGCAGGTCGGCGTGGAAGAAGCCGTCCTTGAACAGCATGCGGATGATGCTCGCCGCCCCCAGGTCGACCAGCCGGTCGCGGTCCTCGTCGCTCAGGGTCTGCGTCTCGGGAGCGCCCGGCTTGTACCCAGCGAGGAACTCCATGCAGAGCACGCCGCGGCTGCTGTATTGCCGGTAGATCTTGGGGAAGACCACCCCCGGCAGGTCGCTGAAATTGGCCGCGAACGACTCGGCGTTGTCCGCCTCCCGCCGCAGGTCGACCTCGCGGCGCGTGTACTCCACGAACTCGCGGATCATCTGCGACGGCCGGTAGCGGGGGAGGAAGAGCTGGAGGATCGCGCCCAGGACGCGCAGCAGCACGGCGTCGCGGGTCAGCGTCTCGCGGATCCCCGGCTTGACCACCTTGATGATCACCGAGTCCCCCTCCTGCGTGGTCGCCCGGTGGATCTGGGCGATCGAGGCCGAGCCGGTGGGGATGGGATCGACCCAGGAGTACATCTCGCCGATGGGCCGCCCGACGTCCGCCTCGATGATCCGCAGGTAGCGGTCGAAGGGGACGACCGGCAGGCGGTCGAGCAGGTTCTTGAGCTCGTCGGTGATCGACGCCGGCAGGATGTCCTGGCGCAGGGCGAGCACCTGGCCCAATTTGATGTAGG
>QHVW01000040.1 GCA_003223675.1 Acidobacteriota bacterium | reverse complement strand
GAGGAGAGCCACTTCGTGTGGGTGAGCACGGGGGACCTCCAGGCGATGCGCCGGGGACAAGCCCCCTACACCGACCGCGGCGAGGACCTGGGGCTGTCGCGCAGCGGCTGGGGGTGGGACGCCCGCTTCGCCGACTTCGATAACGATGGGGTCCCCGAGGCGGTGCAGGCGGTCGGCTTCCTGCGCGGCGAGAAGAACCGCTGGCCCGAGCTCCACGAGCTCGCCATGGGCAACGACAACAACATGCTGCACCCCGGCGCCTGGCCCCACTTCACCCCCGGCGACGACCTCTCCGGGCACCTGCACAACCCCTTCTTCGCGCGGGCGAAGGACGGCCGCTACTACGATCTCGCGCCCGAGCTCGGGCTGGACGACAACCACGTGACCCGCGGGATCGCCATCGCGGACGTGGACGGCGACGGCGCTCTCGACTTCGCCATCGCCGACCAGTGGGAGCCGTCGTACTTCTTCCACAACACCGGCAAGCATCTGGGCTCGTGGCTGGAGATCGAGCCCCGGTTGCCGGCGGGGAACGGCACGCGGCCGGCGGTGGGCGCGCAGGCCACGGTCTGGCTGTCGGACGGTCGCCGGATGGTGGCGCAGGTGGACGGCGGCAGCGGCCACTCGGGCAAGCGGGCGCCGGAGCTCCATTTTGGTTTGGGCCGCCTGGCGCCGGGCACGCCCCTGCGGGTCGACCTCCGCTGGCGCGACGGCAACGGCCGCGTGCAGTCCCAGACGCTCCGGCTCACCACCGGGCGGCACACGATCCTCCTCGGCACGCCGGCCGCGGCGCCGCCCGCGGCCCTCGCCGCGAAACCTTCCAGCCTCACCGGAAAGGCGGGTTGAGAGACATGGCTGAGCAGACCACCAAGCCCCAGAAGGACATTCGCCTGGCGGCGCTCCGGCGGTTCGCCACCGCCATCACCCTGCTGAACGTCCTCGGGCACGCGGTGCTCGGCTTCGAGCAGTCGCTGGCCCAGCCGCTGATCGCCCTGCTGGCCACCTACTCGACCGAGATCCTGCTGGAGGTCCTGGAATCGCGCCGGCTCGGCCGCAAGCCCCGCTTCCTGGGCCCCGGCACCACCTGCATCGATTTCCTGCTCTCGGCGCACATCACCGGCCTGGCGGTGGCCATGCTGCTCTACGCCAACGACCGGCTGCTGCCGATCGCCTTCGCGGGGGTGGTCGCCATCGCCTCGAAGCACCTGTTCCGCGTGGGGACGAACGGCGCCCGCCGCCACGTCTTCAACCCGTCGAACCTGGGGATCACGGCGACGCTGCTCGCCTTCCCCTGGGTGGGCATCGCGCAGCCCTACATGTTCACCGAGAACCTCCGGGGCGGCTGGGCCTGGTTCTTGCCGGCCATCATCGTCTGCTCGGGCTCGTTCCTCAACGGCGTGTTCACCAGGAAGATCCCGCTGATCCTCACCTGGCTGGGCGCCTTCGTGCTGCAGGCGGCGGTGCGCCACTTCGTGTTCGGCAACCTGTTCCTGCCGTCGCTCAACCCGATGACCGGCGTCGCCTTCCTGCTGTTCACCTTCTACATGGTGACCGATCCGGCGACGACGCCCACCACGGTGCGCGGGCAGATGGGCTTCGGCGCCGCGATGGCCGCGGCCTACGGCACGCTGATGGCCTTCCACATCGTCTTCGGCCTGTTCTTCGGCCTCAGCCTGGTGTGCGCGAGCCGGGGCGCCCTGCTCTACGTGAAGAGCCTCGCCGCCCAGCGGGCCGAGGCCCGGCAGCGGCTCGAGGTCCGGATGCCCGCGGAGGCCTGAGATGGCGGACGGGATCGCCATCGTCGGGATGGCCTGCCGCTATCCCGACGCCCGCACCCCGGGCGAGCTGTGGGAGAACGTCCTCGCCCGCCGGCGGGCCTTCCGGCGCATCCCGCCGGAGCGCCTGCGGATCGAGGACT
>QHVW01000920.1 GCA_003223675.1 Acidobacteriota bacterium | reverse complement strand
CGGGCTCCGAGGAGCTGTTGGCGCTGCTGCGGGCACACTCCGGGGAGCTGACGGCGCCGGCGGTCCGCCATGCGTTGCGCAATCCGTACTGCACGGCGGAGGCGATCGAGGCGATCGCGGGGGAGCAGCGTCTGCTCTCGTTCTACGAGGTGCGGCGCGACCTCGCGCTCCACCCCCGCACGCCCGAGACGCTCGCCGCCCGGTTCGTGCCCACCCTCTGGTGGCGCGACCTGGTGGCGCTCGCGCTCGACACCCGGCTGCGGCCGGCGCTGCGGCGGACGGCCGAGGTCCATCTCAACGCCCGGCTGCCGGAGATGGCGGTGGGGGAGAAGGTCGCGCTCGCCCGCCGGGCCAGCCCCGGGATCCTCTCCCAGCTCCGGCACGATCCCAGCCCGCGGGTGATCGCGGCCCTGCTCGACAATCCGCGGCTGACGGAAGGAATGCTGGCGCCCGTGCTCCACAAGGCGTCGACTTCGCCCGCGATCCTCGAATTGATCGCCAACGACCGCCGTTGGGGGGTACGCTATCCCCTGCGGCTGGCGCTGGTGCGCAATCCGGCGACGCCGCTCAAGATCTCCTGGCGGCTGCTGGAGTCGTTGCGCAAAGCGGACCTCCGGCCGGTCGCCACCGACGCGCGGATTCCGGAGCCGGTGCGCCGCCGGGCGCGGGTCTTGCTGGGAGATTTGGGGTGAAGCGGCGACGATATTTGACCCCAAGGCGGAACGCCGCGTAAAGTTATGAGTCGCGTGCCGAAAAACGTGTCCAGACCAGAGAGAGCTCAGCCTGGTAAGACCTCAGACGTCACCCCGAACGGTGCGGCCGTTCCAGGGGGTGATCCGGGTGCCGGCAAGCGACCGAACCGTCAACCTCCTTGGGAGAAGGAAGCGGTGTCAACCGAGAGCGGCTCTTTCGGCGATTGGCTGCGGCGGCAGCGCGAGCTGCGTGAGATCAGCCTGCGCGACATCGCCGAGCGCACCAAGATCAGCCTGCGCTATCTCGAAGCGATGGAGGCGGACCGCTTCGACCTCCTGCCGGCGCCCATCTTCGCCAAGGGTTTCCTCCGCGAGTACGCCCGCTACGTGGGCCTGTCGCCGGACGACGTGGTGAACCACTACCTCTCCGTCCACCATCCGGAGGAGCTGGCGGATCCCAAGGAGGACACCAAGGTCCGCTCGCGGCCGAAGGTGGTCGAGCCCGGCCCGACGCCGATGCGCCGCACCTGGAGCTGGGGCCTCCTGCTCGCCCTCGCCGGGCTGGTCCTGCTCGTGCTGGTGGCCGTGCTGGCGTGGTTCGTCGACCACCGGCACAGGGAGCCCACGAACGTCAACCAGGCGCCGCCGATCGCCGCGCCGCCACCGGTCCAGATCGCCGTCCCCCCTCCCTCGCCGGCCAGGCCCACGCCGCCGCCCCCCAGCGCGCCGATTCAGGTCTCTCTCGACTTCAACAAGGACTGCTGGGTCGAGGCGGTGAGCGACGGCGGCAGGAACCGGCTCGCCGAGCTGCGCATCCAGGGCGAGTCGATGCAGCTCGAAGCCCAGAGGAGCCTCACGCTGACGCTCGGCAACGCGGGCGTGGTGGACATGCGGGTCAACGGCTATCCCTTTCCGCTCAACAAGAAGGATGGGGAAGTGGTGAAGAACCTGGTGGTCGACCTCGACACCGTCCAGACGCTCAAAGCGAAGCAAGAGGTCCACTGACGGTGGCCGACAGCCCGTCCTCTGCGCTGCTCGAGCAGATCCGCTCGGGTAACCGCCAGTTTCAGCTCCTGGCGGCCGAAGGCGTGCTCCCGCTGCCGCCGGAGGAGCTGATCCCTCTCCAGGTCGATCTCGCCCAGGGGGACGACGAGGAGGTGGCGGAGCTGGCGCTGCAGAGCCTGCGCTCGGTCGACGCGCGCCTGGCCAGGCCCTTCCTCGAACGCCAGGCGGGACCCGAGGCGCTCATCTTCTTCGCCGAGGAGAGCAGCCATCCGATGCTGCTGGAGGCGATCCTGCGCCGGCGCGACGTGCCGCGGGCGGTCCTCTCCCGCCTCGCCCGGCGGCTCCCTCCCGATCTCCAGGAGGTGCTGCTGCTGCGCCAGGACGCCATCGTCGAGGAGCCGGTGATCCTGGAGGCGCTGGAGGAGAACCCACAGCTCTCCTCGTACTCGTCCCGGCGCATCGCCGAATACCGCGAGCACCTGCTCCCCCGGCAGCGCACGGTGCCGGCCCTGCCGGAATACGAGGAGATCGACGAGGAGGAGCTCCAGCGCGAGATCGAGCTGGCGCGGCAGCTCCCGGAGATGGGCGAATTCGAGGAGGAGAGGACCAGGCTCACCGAGGGGCAGATCCGCGGCATGCCGATCCCCGCCCGCCTCAAGCTGACCCGCGGCGCGCCGCGCGCCCTGCGCGGTATCCTGCTGCGCGACTCCAATCCCCAGGTCGCCGTCTCGGTGATCATCAACAACAGCCTCTCCGACCAGGAGGTCGAGCAGACCGCCAACAACCGGTCGGTGGTCGAGGAGGTGCTGGTGGCGATCACCCGTAAACGCGAGTGGGTCAACAAGTACAACGTCACCCGGGCCCTGGTCCACAACCCCCGGACGCCGCTGGCGTCCTCGATGCGCCTGATCACCAAGCTCTCGGTGCGGGATCTCCGCGACCTGGGCCGGAACCGCAATATTCCGGACGCCTTGCGCTCTACCGCCCTGCGTTTGTATAGAATCAAGCAGCAATAGGAAAGCAGAGCGTATGGCTAGGGACTTCTACACCGTCCTCGCGGTGCCGCGCAACGCCACCGAGGAGCAGATCCGTCAGCGCTTCCGGGAGCTCGCCCGCACCCGCCACCCCGACCGCTTCCAGGGGGCGGAGAAGGAGCGCGCGGAGAAGGAGTTCCAGGAGATCACACAGGCCTTCAACGTGCTGGTCGACTCCGAGCGGCGGCGCCGGCACGACACCGATCTGGTGCGCCCCGAGGAGAGCTCGGCGGCCGATCCCCGCCAGCTCTTCCGGGTCTACCTCCAGCGCGGCGTCAAGGCGTACAAGGAGAAGAGCTACTTGGAGGCTGCCAGCAACTTCGACCTCGCCACGCAGGCCGATGCCAAGAACGGCCAGGCCTGGCACCACCTGGCCCAGGCCTGCAGCCACCAGCGCAACTTCCTTCCCCGCGCCGTGGACGCCATCGAGCGCGCCTGCCAGCTCGAGCCGATGAATCCCGGCTATCTCAAGCAGGCCGGCCGCATCTGCGCCCTGGCCGGCCAGACGGAGAAGGCGGTGCAGTACTACCGCAAGGCCCTCCAGTGGGGGGGTGACGACGAAGACGTGCGCCAGGCTCTGGAGAGCTTGAGCGGCCCCGTCTCACGCCGCGGTCTCTTCGGGCGGGTCTCCTGATGCGCGTCAAGGCCTGCGGACTCTCCGACGTGGGGCTCACCCGGGCCCACAACGAGGACTACTTCGAGATCGACCCCCTGCACAAGCTGTACGTGGTGGCCGACGGCATGGGCGGCCACAGCCATGGCGAGGTGGCCTCCCAGCTCGCGGTGACCTCCATCCGCGAGTTCATTGCCAAGAGCGCCGACCGCGACACCACCTGGCCGTTCGGCATGGAAACCGACCTCGCGCATCACTCGAACCTGCTCAAGATGGCCGTGCGGACGGCCCACGACCACGTCCTGCGCGCCATCAGCAAGGACGGCTCGCTCTACGGCATGGGCACCACCGTGGTGGGGCTCCTGCTCTCGGGCACCACCGCCGCCGTCGCCCACGTGGGAGACAGCCGGGCCTACCGCCTGCGCGACGGCCAACTGGAGCAGATCACCCAGGACCACACCTGGGTCCACGAGCAGGTGGTGGCCGGCTTCCTCTCCCGGGAGCAGGCCCGCACGCATCCGCTGAAGAACGTCGTCACCCGCGCCCTGGGCGGGGAGAGCGACGTGCTGGTGGACGTGCGCGAGCTGGAGGTCCGGTCCGGAGACCTCTTCCTCCTCTGCTCGGACGGCCTGACCGGCATGCTCTCCGACGCCGACATCCGCGACCGCCTCGCCTCCGGCCGCAGCCTCCACGAGATCTGCCGCACCCTCATCAACGACTCCAACGCCCGCGGCGGCATCGACAACGTCACGGTCATCCTGCTGGCGATCGAGGATGACGGGTCGAACGGGTCGAATGGGAATGGGGAGGATGAGGGGGAGGCGACGCGGTAGACCCTCACTCCCCCAACCCCCTCTCTCCCAGCCCTCCACCCACCCTTCCGGGGAGAGAGGGGGCTCCAAGACAAAGAGCTTGTTGTTGTCTCCCTCCTCTCCCCGGAAGGGTGGGTGGAGGGATGGGAGAGGAGGGCTGGGGAGGTGAGGGGTTCGGATAAGATCCCTCCATGACGCGCGTCGCCGTTCTCGGCGGTGGACCGGCGGGGGGCTCGGCGGCCCTGGCGCTCGCCCGGGGCGGGGTGGAGGTGGATCTCTATCTGCCGGCCCGGCCGGGGGAGAAGCCCTGCGGCGGCGCGGTGCCCGAGCACGTCCTCCCGAAGATCGACGGCTTCGATCCCTCGCCGCTGCCGGCCGTGGTCAGCCCCGAGGCCGTGCTGGAAGATTCCCGCGGGCACCGGCTGGCTCTCGATCTCGACGGCATCCGTATCTTCCGGCGGCGGGATTTCGATCACGCCCTCGTGGAGGCCGCCCTGGCCGCGGGGGCCGTGCCGCGCCGGATCAAGGCCGAGCGTCTGGAGAGAGTGGAGAGGGGGGTGCGGGTGGTGGCGGGGGGCGAGGGGCGCGTCTACGACTGGATCGTGGGAGCGGACGGCGCCCGGGGCCTCTCCCGCCGCTCGCTCGGGCTGCCGCCCCGGGGGGACAGCGTGGGCCTCGGCGGCTCCCTCTTGGGGATCGACCCGGGGCTCGACTGGCGGCGCCTCGTCCTCGCCTTTCCCGGGATGGCGGACTCCTACCTCTGGATCTTCCCCCGGCCCGGCGGCGCCTCGGTCGGCATCGCCTACACCCCCGGCCGGCTCACGGACGCAGCCGCCCGCGCCGCGCTCGACCGTTTCCTCGACGATCACCTGGACGAGGGATGGCGGGACCTCCCGGGGCCGCGCTACCGCTATCCGATTCCAGTCTTCGGGCCGTGGACCCTGGAGGCGGTACGCCGGGGATTGAGCCGCCGCATCCTGCTGACCGGGGACGCCGCGGCGGTAGCCGATCCCCTGACCCGCGAGGGGATCCGCTACAGCCTGCTCACCGGCCTCTGGGCGGCCGGGAGCCTGCTGGCGGGCCGCCCAGAGGCGTACGCGGAGCGGCTGGAATCCGAGCTGCGGGAGGACATGGAGAAGGCGGGGCGCGCCCGCGACCTGTTCTTCGAGGGGGCGATCGGCAGATGGGCCCTCCCCCTGTCGCGGGCCCACCCCGGCATCCGCAAGGTCCTCAGCGACCTCCTCGCCTGCCGCCAGCCCTACACCGGCCTGCGCCGGCGGCTGCTCGGCGCGGCGGTGGGGTTACCTACTTCCCGTACTCATACCCCTTGCGGGCCTTGACCCGCAGCTCGGGGTTGGTGGTGGTCACCGTCACGTTCTGGAAGCCCGTCTTGCCGGCCGGCTGCTCGCTCTGGTAGCTCAGCAGGTAGTAGCCGTTGTTCTCCTTCGCGATCTGGTCGAGCGGCGTCGAGAAGTTCGTGATGTTGAAGAAGTACCGGCCGCCGGTCTCATCCGACATGTACTGCAGCGAGTCGCTCAGCGTGTGCTCGGTGTCCGCGGGGGTGAGGTCGAGCGAGTAGACCGCCACGTTGTTGGCGTTGAGCGCGTCGACCGTGGGCAGGAAGTAGCGCTTGTCGGGCACGAACTGGCGGAACGTCGTCTCGTTGGAGGGCAGCCCGTAGGTGAAGAGCAGCAGGTTCTTGCGCCCCCGGACATTGCCGGCCGCGCGGGCGAGCACCTGGAAGGCGTCGTAGATCTTGGGAGTCTTGTTCATCAGCTCCCGTCCCGTGGGGAGGCCGGCGAGCAGCGAGGGGCCCTTGCCGGCGTCGATGCGCGAGGGGTAGTTCCCCTCGGGGTCCTTGCCCTTCATGGCGTCGCCGATCGCCTGCACCAGCGCCTTGCGGTCGTGCGTGAAGTCCTGCTGCACCTTGAGGCGCGTGTCGTAGCTCACCACCGCCACCCAGTCGTTGGGCAGCATCTCGCCGTCGACCCAGCCGCGGGCGCGCTTGGCGGCCTCGAGCTGCTGGGAGAGCAGGCGCGGCGCCTCCTGGGCCGTCTCCTTCTGGTCCTGGAAGAAGAGGATGAAGTAGCGGTCCTCCGTCCCCTGGTCGGTGCTCACCCTCTGCTTGGCGAGGACGGGGGAGGACTCGAGCAGCCGGCGGTTGCTGTAGAACGCCACGCCGGTCAGGTCGACGGGCTTGCCGTTCTCCCTGACCACGAAGTCGTTCTTGTCCAGGCCCACGATCACGTTCCCCCGGGCGTCCGTGACCAGGACGTCGAGCAGGACCTCGTTGACGTTCACCTTCCCGGTGAACGGAGCCTGGGGATTCTGGGGCGCCTCCTGGGCCACGGCGGCATGCCCGAGGCCGCAGAGCGCGACGAGGGCGAGGGCCGTCATCCGCGTAATTCGAAGCATGGTTCTTTCTCCTTTGAAGGTCCGGACTGCGGAATCATCATTCTGGTCCGGTCCCAAGAACGAGAGCAAGGGGCAGGCCAGGAAAAATTCCCGCTCCCGGCCTGGAGCGAAACCCCTTTATTTCAAAGCGATTGGCCAGGCCGGACGAGACTGGATGGGGAACCATACACCCCTGTCCGGTGTCCTCGCGCCGGGCCCCTCCCCGTCCTCTGGAGAGGGCGGCGGGGCCGCCGTGTAACGAAGCGCTCCTCCTTTTCGTAAGTCTCTGAAAGGGAGATACTTGGACGAGGCCTCGCCCGGTGGGGCGGCGCCTGGCATCCCGGTTGCTCGCGCTAACGACGATGTTGTGCCTTACCCAAAGGAGAGTAACGATGATTTCCAGAAAAGCTCGCGTGATGATCGGCCTCGCGGGGCTGCTGCTCCTCGCCCTGCCGGCTTCCGCTCAGCGGTACCGCCGGTATTCCTACGACGAGTACCATGACGACGGAGAATTCCGCATCCACCTCGGCTCCTTCCGGCCCGACGGCAGCTCGGACTATTGGCGGAGCATCCGGGGCGACTTCACCAATGCCGACCCCAGCGACTTCGAGGACGTCAGCTTCGGCATCGACTACCTGCTGCCCATCCACGACCAGGTCAGCGTCATCTTCTCCGGCTCCTGGTACGAGGGGACCAGCACCAACGCCTACCGCAACTACCTGGACAACTTCAACAACCGCATCCGGCACGACACGACGCTGGACGTCGCCTCGGCCACGGTCGGGCTCCACTTCTACCTTCTCCCCCGGCGGGCGGCGATCCAGCCCTACGTGGCGGTGGGGGGCGGCATCTATCCCTGGCGGTTGCAGGAGCGGGGGGACTTCATCGACTTCGGGAATTCCACTCTCCCGATCTTCCACTCGCACCTGAGCTCGAGCGGCACCGCTTTCGGCTATTACGGGCTGGTGGGTCTGAAGGCGCCGATCACCCGCCGGGGCCGGGTCTCGATCTTCGCCGAGGGGCGCTGGACCCGGGTCAAGGACGACCTCAAGGACGACTTCGAGGGCTTCGGCAAGCTCGACCTCGGCGGCCGGGAGATCGCGGCCGGGCTCTCCTGGCGGCTGTGAATCTTCCTTCCCAGGCCCGGCGGTCCGCCGCCGGGCTCACTTCATGAGATCCACGCGAACGCCTGCTGGATCTCCCTGCGCAGGGCGGACCACTCCAGAGGCTTGGCGAGGAAGGCGAAGGCGCCCGAGCCCAGGGCGCGCGCGCGCAGGGAGTCGTCCATGTGGCCGGTGATGAGCACCACGGGCAGATCCGGATCGGTCTTCGCGAGGTGCCGCTGGACGTCGAGCCCGTTGGCGTCCGGCAGCATGACGTCGAGCACCAGGCAGGCCGGCCCTTCCGGACGCCGGTAGGCCAGCAGCTCCCGGGCCGTCGAGAACGACCGCACCGCGTACCCGGACAGCCGGAACAGCTCCCCGAGATCCCGCCGCACCGAGGGGTCGTCGTCGAGGAGCAGGACGGACCGCCGCGCGGGCGCCCCCAGGTCCCGGTCGGAAGGCCCGGGCGAATAGACCAGAGAGCCGGTGGGCCGGTGGAACGTTCCCACCGATCCCGAGGTCGAGCCACAATGCGGGTGCTCCATGATGCCGTCCTTGGTCCTGAAAGCCCGTCAGAAGGGGCGCAGATCTTCTACAATAGACCTTCCGGAGAGAAAAAGCAATCTTTCAAATAGGCTACTTGCGTGAAGGTCTGGCACATGGCTTGAAATCGGGGACAGGGGAGGAGGAGACGATGGATCTCGACGTGCAGCATGACGAATCGGAAGGCAGGTACTATGCCGTGATCGACGGCCGGGAGGCGGTCTGCGAGTACGGTCCGGCCGGCGAAGGGAAGCTCAACTTCTTCCACACCTACGTCCCCCCCGAGTTGCGCGGCCGGGGGATCGCGGACGACCTCGTCCGCCACGCCCTGGACGACGTGATCGCGCGTGGCTACAAGGTCATCCCCTCCTGCTGGTTCGTGCGGGCCTACATCGAGCGGCACGGGAAGTACAAGGCGGCGTTGGGGTGAGGTTTCGGCGGCCCCCCCTCCCATCCCGCCTCCCATCTGAGGTACAATGTAAGGAAACTGTAAGGGATGT
>QHVW01000039.1 GCA_003223675.1 Acidobacteriota bacterium | reverse complement strand
GACGATGGCGACCGCCTGCTGGCGGTGCGCGAGACCGACGGCACCAAGGACATCCTGTTCGCCACCGCCAAGGGTTTCTCGATCCGCTTCCCCGAGAGCGACGTGCGCTCGATCGGCCGCGCCACCTACGGCGTCAAGGGGCTGGAGCTCCGCCCGGGCGACCGGGTGGTGGCCATGGAGGAGCTCGATCCGCACGGCCAGGTGCTCACCGTCACCGAGCGCGGCTACGGCAAGCGGACGCCGGTCGAGAAGTACCGCCTCCAGGGGCGCGGCGGCCTCGGCACCATCAACCTCAAGGTCACGCCGAAGACCGGCGAGGTGGTGGGGGTCCGCTACGTCACGCCGGACGAAGGGCTGATGCTGATCACCCAGGAGGGGATGATCATCCGCCTCAACGTCTCGGGCGTCCGCGAGGTCGGCCGCTCGGCGCAGGGGGTCAGGCTGATGAACCTCGACGCCGACGACCGCATCGTGGCGGTCGCCAAGCTCGCCGAGAAGGACGAGGAGACCGAGATCGAGCTCGCCAAGGGCGATGGCGGTCCGGTGCCGGCCGAGCTGGAGCTCGAGGCGGCCGACGAGCCGGACGATTCGGAAGACGCGGACGACGCCGGCCTGGCGATCCTCGACGACGACACCGACTTCGAGGACGAGGAGGATGGCGAGGACGACGACGACGATTCCGACGAGACGGTTCACTAGGGCAGGTGCTAACGTAGATTCAAGGACGAAAAGGGGGCCTTCTCATGGAGTTTTTTCTCGATACCGCTGAAATGAAAGAGATCGAGACCGGCCTGGAATGGGGCATGGTCGATGGCGTCACCACGAATCCGTCGCTGATCGCCAAGGCCGGCAAGCCGTACCTGCCGACGGTGCAGGCGATCGCCAAGCTGGTCCCCGGCCCGGTCTCCGGCGAAGTGCTGGCGACCGAGTACGAGGAGATCCTTTCCCAGGGGCATCGCCTCGCCAAGCTGGCCGACAACGTGGTGGTCAAGGTGCCGCTGACGCCGGACGGCCTGCGCGCCGTCGCCGCCTTCAAGAAGGAAGGGATCCGCACCAACGTCACCCTCTGCTTCTCGGCCACCCAGGCGCTGCTCGCGGCCAAGGCGGGCGCGGCCTACATCTCCCCCTTCGTGGGCCGGCTGGACGACGTGGCCGAGGAGGGGATGGAGCTGATCGAGCAGATCGTGACGATCTACCAGAACTATGAGTTCGACACCAAGGTCCTGGTGGCCTCGGTGCGGCATCCGGTCCACATCGTGCAGGCGGCGATGCTCGGCGCGGACGTGGCCACGATCCCGTTCAAGGTGCTGGAGCAGCTCTACAAGCATCCGCTCACGGACGCCGGGCTCGACCGTTTCCTCGCCGACTGGAAGAAGACGGGCAAGACTTTCGATTCGTAAACCTCCTTGGAGCCACGATCCCCATCCCCCCTCGCGCCGGGGCGTCTCTACCGCTTCGCCTGGTGGCTCTACATGGTTCTGGCCCTGGGCGGGGCGATCTGGATCGGCCTCCGTCTCGGGGTGATCCCGCTGTCGCTGCTCATCGGCCACGGCTGGTGGATCGATCTGGGGGTGGGGTTGGCGGCGGGGCTGCTGCTCCTGGGCGCGTGGTGGGGGGCCGAGCGCACCTTTCCTCTGGCGAGGGAGCTGGAGGCGCGGCTCGGCGAGGCGCTGGGGCCGATCACCCCTTCAGAGGCGCTGGCGCTCGCCGTGCTCTCGGGTTTCGCCGAGGAGCTGTTCTTCCGCGGCGCCGTCCAGGGGGCGCTCGGCTGGGGGGCGGCGACGATCCTGTTCGGCCTGCTGCACAGCGGGCCGGGCAAGGCGTTCCGGCTCTGGACGCTGTTCGCGGTGCTGGCCGGCGCGCTGTTTGGCGGCATCATGGCTTGGCGCGGCAACCTGCTGGGGCCCGTGGTTGGGCACTTTCTGGTGAACG
Source organism: Acidobacteriota bacterium (assembly GCA_003223675.1). Lineage (GTDB taxonomy): Bacteria > Acidobacteriota > Thermoanaerobaculia > Multivoradales > UBA5704 > DATARR01. The sequence goes on along the minus strand of QHVW01000039.1, from coordinate 412 downwards.
CGGTGAACCTCCGGCGCCTGGCGAGGGACTCTGCTAGACTGCCGCGGGCCGAAGCCGGCGGCGAAAAGGAGAGCTCGAACGATGGCTAGCGACTCGCGGGACGTGCTCGCCCGCATCGATACGGAGAAGGAGAGATACCTCGAGGAGCTGAAGGACTACATCCGCATCCCCTCGATCTCGACCGATCCGGAGTACAAGCACGAGGTGTTGCGCGCGGGCGACTTCCTGTTGGACAAGATGCACGCGGCGGGGCTTCAGGCGGAACGGATCGACACCGCCGGCCATCCGCTGGTGTACGGGGAGTGGCTGGGCGCGCCGGGCAAGCCCACGGTCCTCTTCTACGGGCAATACGACGTGCAGCCGGTCGATCCCATCGAGCTCTGGCGCCATCCGCCGTTCGAGCCCACGGTGG
>QHVW01000038.1 GCA_003223675.1 Acidobacteriota bacterium | reverse complement strand
CGATCAGGAATCAGACTTCGCCACCGATACCTGTGTAAAAAGGGAAGGGGTGGATCCGGAGACGGGAGCACGCTATCTGGAGGAGATCGCCTTCGAGGTGGTCTCGGAGCAGAACGAGAAGCTGGTCCGGGAGAAGGCCAGACGGATGTACCGCCGGGGCGTGCGGCGGATCTTCGCGGTGTGGGCGAAGACTCATCGGGTCTGCGAGTGGTCCGCCGAAAGCGGAAGCTGGCGCCAGTTGGAGCCCGGCGCGCAGATCGAGGATTCCTCCCTGGTGTCTCCGCTCCGGGTGGCGGCTCTGCTCGACGCCGCGACGGCCGACAACTCGGTGGCCGAAGCCCTGGCCGCCAAGGGCAACCCCGTGCTGCGGGAACGGGAAGCCGCGGCGGAGGCCAGAGGGGTTGCCTGGTCGATCCTCGGAGTCCTGGAAGCGCGCGGGCTTGCCGCGAGCGAGGACCAGCGACAGGAGATCCTGGGCTGTCAGGATCTCGACCGCCTGCACCGGTGGCTGCGCCGGGCCGCCTTGGCGTCCTCCGCTGATGAGGTCACGTCAGAATCCTGAGCGGCCCGGCGCGATCACCCGCACTACCCAAGTCCCCTTGGCGTTGCTGATCGCCGTCTCCTCCAGCAGCCGGCAGCTCTCCAGGAGGCGCTTCACGATCACGTCCGCCCGGCGCGAGCGGAAGGTGGAGACGATGAGGACGCCCCCCTCCTCCAGGAACGCCTCGTAGCGGCGGACCGAGCCCACGGGATCGTTGAAGTAGTAGACGCACTCATTGAAGACGATCGCGTCCCAGCGCCCCGGCGGCGGCGCATACGTCTCGGCGTCGGCGGCGACGAAGGCGGTCTTGGCATCGCACCGGCCGGCGGCCTGGACGATGGCGGCCTCGGAGAGGTCGACCCCCAGGAAGCGGGAGTAGCCGAGCGGGCGGAGGTGATCGGCGAGCAATCCCTCGCCGCTCCCCACGTCCAGCACCGAGCCGCCGGGCTTGAGGTGGTGGAGGTAGCCGGCGATCACGCTGTAGCGGGCGACCTCGTCCAGCCGCCGCATGAATTCCCAGCCGCCTTGCCGGTATTGCTCCTCCCAGGCCTCCTTGCCGAGCGGCGCGTCGCCGCGGCCGGTCGCCGCCTCGAAGGCGCGCACCCGCGCCGCCAGCCGGTCCGCGAACGGGAACCGGCGGCCGAAGAGGAACCGGTAATAGAGCAGATAGACCGGTTTGAAGGCTTTGCGGCCCGCTTTATGGGAGAGATCGGACATCTACCCGATCCGCTGCACCACCAGCGGAGCCTCCAGGCAGCGCAGCCAGAGCGAGCCGTGATGGGTGTCGAAGTCCCGCCGGTCCAGCGGCTGATACCCGGGCACCACGCGGCGGAGGAAATCCTCGTGATAGTGCCGCAGCAGGGGCGTGGACATCGCGATCTCGACGCGCGGATTGTAGCTGAGGTACGCCTGCACCAGCATCGGCTCGGTGAACAACATCGGCCAGCGGCGGTCGAAGACATAGGCGTCCGGGTCGGCTGGAACGTAGAAAGGGAAATGGATGTCGTGGATGTGCACGAGCACGCCCTTTTTCAGGGCCGGCAGGACCTCCAGGATCAGGTACGGCACCTCGCCGTCGATCCGCACGATGTGCGTCGTGTCGATGAACAGCACGTCCCCCGCCTCCAGCCGCGTGTACTCCTCCACCGCCAGATCCTGCGCCTCGCGGGGGATCACCTCGATCCCCTGCCCCTGCAAGCCGCGCGTCGCCTCGGTCATGAACGGATCGACCACCGTCATCCTCACCGGCCGCCCCTCGGCCGCGTTCTTGGCGGCGGCCAGAAGGGCGTAGTCGGTGGAGAGCCCGGACCCCACCTCCAGGTAGCGCGCCGGCTTGTGGTGGCGCAGCATCAGGTAGAGCGTCAGCGCGTCCACGCGGGTGAACCCCGGCCCGTGCTTCCTGGCCTTGAGCTCGTCGTAGGACGGGAGCGCCGCGTACTCGGCGCCATAGGCGGCAATCATCCCCTCCAGATTGGCCATCATGGCGGGCAGATCGAAGCTGATGCCCGCCATGTGACCGGGCCGGAACCAGCGCCCGGCGTGGCGCCGCAGCTCGGAGACGGGCCGCAGCGGGTGGTAGTAGTCGGACGTCGGGGCCACGACCCATCCCAGGCGGTTGACCGCGTCGATCAGGGCGCGATGGGCCCTGCGCAGGATGGGAACGCTGGACACGGCGGCGGATTATACGAGCTTGCGGTGAAAGCCCACAGGCAGCCGGTGGTAGATCGGCCAGCGCACCGGCCGGCCCAGACGCAGGAGCTCGGGCACGGTGACGAACCGGAAGCTCCCCGCGAGACGGCTCAGCAGGATCTCCAGCGCCTGCTGCATGGGGGCGTGGTCGCGGTAGCGCTCGGCGTCGGCGACATAGAGCGTGTCGTGGAAGAGCACGATGCTCCCCCGCCGCAGTCGCCGCATCACCCTTTGCACCAGCACCTCGGCCGGATCGTCCCGCCA
>QHVW01000037.1:2544-3585 GCA_003223675.1 Acidobacteriota bacterium | reverse complement strand
GGTGATCAGAGTCCTGCCCGCAAGATGGATCTCTCCGGCGGCACGGTACATCGAGGAGAGCGTGGTCAGGCGCTCCAGGGCGCGGCCGAGCTCCCGGCGAGCGCCCAGGAGAGAGGCTTCGAGGTCGAGCAGACGCATCAGCAGGCGTCGGTCTTGAGAGCCTCGATGGAAGAATTCATAGGCCTGGACGAAAGCCTGTTCGGCATTTCTGAATCGGTCCGCCACCCGGAAGGCGTTCGCGAGCTCTCCCCAGGCGCGGGCCGCATGATCCGCCCGTCTCCAGGCAGCGTACTTGCCTGAGTCCAGACGGTGGGCTACCTCAACGGCGACTTTGGCGAGGTGACACATCTCCCGGGGATTCTCGTAGCGCAGGGCCCAACTCCTCGCGAGGAGCGCTTCGTAAACGCCCAGTCCCTCGACTTCCAGGTCTCCCTCGTGGGCGAGGGCCACGACGCCGCCTCCGGTCTCAAGGAGGGAGAGCGCTCTCCGGAACCGCGGCCTCTCCTCCCGCGGCAGAATCGCGGCCCGGCGAGCGAAGTCCTCCGCTCTGTCCAGGACCGTGTTGCAGGCGGCGCTCAAGTCCGGCGGGAGAGGGGATCCCGCGGCCGTGACGAGCGCATAGCGCCTCTGCTGGGCGGAGGCCTGGCACTGCGGGCAACCCTGGAGGAGGTGACGCACGATCTCCTTGGACCGCTCCACATCCAGACGGCCGCTCAGCCCTTCCTCGATCTCCTCCGGCGAATAGTGCTCGCCCATCCAGGCCTCCTGTCACTCGATTGACGCAGCATTATAGAAGAGGGGGGAGGCCTCGCGATAGCAGGGCTGAGAAGGATGAAATCCGTAGGGGCGGCCCTGTGTGGCCGCCCTGGGGGTGGGGGAATCGCATGCCGGAACAGGCCCCCCTCCCAGGGCGGCCACACAGGGCCGCCCCTACAAGACCGCGCTCAGCCGTTCGGTTCGCGGCTTATCCCTGATCTCCACAGCTCGTGCAAAGGGGAGCCGTGGTCGTGCCACCGCTTGGAGGGCCGGGGTTCGGGAGGC
>QHVW01000037.1:0-2493 GCA_003223675.1 Acidobacteriota bacterium | reverse complement strand
TGGAGCCATCCCCAGGCGCCGGCGGAGCTGAGGTCCCGAGCCTGGCTGGAGGCGGGGCCGGCCAGGAACAGGACGAGGGCCAGGGTCCCCACGGTTGCGAAGCGTCGAATCTGCAGAGTCATAGTGCTCTCCCTCCACCGCGGAGCGGGCCGGACCTGCATGGCCCGGCGGTCCGCGAGCTGTAAACCGTCGCGTGCCGCCCCTTCCAGCTTGCGGGAAATCTTCGCACGGGGCCGGGATCAGGGGCTCGGCGCTCTTCCGGACGGCCGGGCGAGGAGATCTCGATGCTCTCGAAAGAGAACAGAGCGTTTCTCGTTGGCGTGCCGTAGGCCGAAGGGAAATCCACGTACAGGATATCAGTGGCGCCGGAATCAGGGGTTAAAACATTGTTTTTCGGAAGTCGTGCTCCGAGAATTCTTCGATGGTCCTCAAAATCTTCCGGCGCGACATCGAAAAATACCTATTGACATTCAGAGCACCATTCGTACAATCACAGACACAAACGAGGCGACGTTTCATCGCGAGGAAGTCACACCCTACGTGCAGTCGTCCGGTGCCATGGAGGTGCCGGATTTCAAAAAGGAGTCGTCTATGACGACCAATGCAGTGGTGTCCCAAGTCGTGGAAGTGGTCGTGGAGAAGGCCCTCGCCGCCGGCAGGGAGCGGATCGGCAACGCGCTCAAGCCGGAGCGGGTGCAGGAGTGGCTCGCGGCGCATCTGGGCTGGAGCCTGGACCCCTCGGGGAACGGGCTCCAGCGCACGCGGAGCTTCCCTTCGGAGACGGCGGCGGCGTGCTTCGCCTCGTTCGTCTCCGGGCTGGCGTCGTCGGTGGCGTTGCCGGCGCTGCTGAAGGTGGCCGGCAACGCGGTCCACATCTCACTGAATCCGTCGCCGGGGCAGGAGCAGGCCCCACTCACCGAGCACGTCCTCACCCTGGCCGATCACATCGGTTGACCGCGGTCGAGGACCCTTCAGAAAGGAAAACGAAAATGCCTATCAAGAACGCGCGAGCGGACGTCTTCCGGGATTGGGAGTCGGTCCTCGGGGCAGTGACCGAGAACGCGGCCATGGTGCCGGGGGTCGATCCCTTCAAGTCCGAGCTCGAGGGCTTCCTGGCCCAGGCGAGGGATCTCAAGGTCCAGCAGGAGACGCTGGACGGCCAGCGAATGGGAATCACCCAGAAGCTGGATAAGGTGATCGAAAACGGGCGCGAATCGGCCCGGAAGGTCCGTGGCTACGCCCGGATTCACCTCGGCTCCGACAACAAGGCCCTGAAGCAGTTCGGCGTCGCGCCGAGGGTGCGCAGGGGCTCCAAGAAGGCCAAGCCGCCGGAGACGCCGCCGCCCACCGTCACGCCGTCCAGCGGCGGCACGGCGCAGTCTCCGGCTCACAACCAGACCGAATCGACGCCAGGAAAGGAAGGGACGCATGCCTGATCTGACCAGAAAATCGTTTGCAGAAATCCTCGCCCACTGGGAGAGGCTGTTGGCCGGCGCGGAAGCCAACCGGGACGACCTGCCCGCGTTGGAGCCGTACCGCGCGCAGCTCGCGGCCGCCCTGGCGGACACCCGGAAAGTCTACGAGCGGAGGGCGAGCCGTCAGGCGGAAGCCTGCCAGGCGACGCAGGAGCTCCGCGCTCTGATCCTGCTCGGCTGCGAATTGACGGCCCGGCTGGAATCCGGGGTGCGGCTGCTGTACGGCCGGCGGAGCCCGAAGTTGGTCGAATTCGGGATGAAAACGCTCCTTCGCAGAGCGAAACCGAAGGCCGGCCGCAGATGTGGGGTGGAAGGGTGCCCCCTGGAAGCCACTGCGACGGCGAAGTAGTCAGTAGCTCACCGTAGGGTGCCGGGGGCGTGGGGCAAACACGCCCCCGGTTTTTCCAGGGGAACAGGGTGATACTACTGCAAAAGAGCGCCGCCGCGCCACGGCTTTGTAAATCGCCGGCGCCTCAGCTCCTCGCGGCCTGGCCCGCCAGATCCAGATGGGCCCTGCCGTTCCTCGCGGCGGGAGGGTCCTGCCTGACCATGAACCAACTGCCCCTGGCCCCGCCGAACGTGGTCATGTTCCCCGTCACCAGGCTGCTGGCCACGAGGCCGGAGTAGACCGTGGAGGAATCGGTGAAGTTGAGCTGCAGCAGCCCTTCGACCTGCTCCCAGCGGCCCTGGAATCCTTCGCTGGACGTCCAGGTGCCGTCGCGGTGGAAGGTGACGTTCACGGAATCGTACGTGCCCGCGGAGTCCCAATCATATTGCAGCAGCCAGTTACCGGGGATTGCCATGACTCTGTCTCCTCGTTGAGCTCGGTCCGTCATCCTCTTCGGCCCGCGGAGAGAGCAGGAGCGGTGCCAGACCCTGGAAGGATCGACCGGCTCGCGGATCTCTCAGAAAAGCAAGGGTTTACGGGAAGCACCGGAGGATCGGCCCGGCGTGGGAGCCGGCGGCTCTGTCCGTTCGGATAGATTCGTCGTATTGAATCGGATACGCCCTGTTGGAT
>QHVW01000036.1 GCA_003223675.1 Acidobacteriota bacterium | reverse complement strand
TGCGGGTGGGAGCCGACGACTATCTCACCAAGCCCGTGGACCTCTACGAGCTGCGCAAACGGGTGATGAACCTGATCGAGAAGCAGCAGCTCAAGGAGGAGGTCTCGACCCTCCGCGAGATGCTCGACAAGCGCTACGGCTTCGAGAGCATCATCGGCCGCTCGGAGCCTATGGAGCGCCTCTTCGAGCAGATGCGGCTGGTGGCGCCCACCCGGTCGAGCGTCCTCATCATCGGCGAGAGCGGCACCGGCAAGGAGCTGGTGGCCAACGCCCTGCACCGGGCGAGCCCTCGCCGCAACGAGCGGTTCCTGGCGATCAACTGCGGCGCCATCCCCAGCGACATCCTGGAGAGCGAGCTGTTCGGCCATGAGCGGGGGGCCTTCACGGGCGCCGTCACCCGCAAGATCGGCAAGTTCGAGCTGTCCCACCGCGGCTCCCTCTTCCTGGACGAGATCAGCGAGCTCTACCCCGAGCTCCAGGTCAAGCTGCTGCGGGTGCTGGAGGAGCGCCAGGTGATGCGCGTGGGCGGCAGCGAGCTGATCCCGGTCGACTTCCGGCTGATCGCGGCCACCAACCGCGATCTGGAGAAGGAGGTCGTCGACGGGCGCTTCCGCGAGGACCTCTACTACCGCCTGAAGGTGGTGACCCTGCGCATCCCGCCGCTGCGCGAGCGCCCGGGGGACATCAGCCAGCTCGCCGAGCACTTCCTCACGCTGTTCTGCCAGGAGCACGGCAAGGCGCCTAAGCGGCTGGGCTCCGGGGCCCTGGAACTGCTCGCGCGCTACCCGTGGCCGGGCAACGTGCGGCAGCTCCGCAACGTCATAGAGTCCGCCGTGGTCTTCAGCCAGGGGGACGAGATCACCCCGGCCGATCTGCCGGTCGAGGTGCGCGAGTCCTCGACCATCTCGACCACCGGCTCGCCCGTGCAGGCGGTGGCCGGCGAGCCACGCACCATGGCCGACATCGAGCGTCACGCCATCCTGGAGACCCTGGACCGCACCGGGGGGCACCGCGCCAAGGCGGCGGACATCCTGGGGATCGGCCTGCGGACGCTGCAGCGTAAGCTCAAAGAATACAAGGATGAAGGTTATATCGAGGAGGATTGAGGAGAGACATGGAGCTGCATACCGAGGTGCTGATCCACAATGAGACCCTGGGGGTGAAAGGAGGGCGGGGAACGCTCCTCCAGATCAGCCCCGACGGCTATTACGAGGTGAACTGTGTGTTCGGAGAGCGGCTCCACCGCACCCTGTTCCCGATCCAGGGGACGGTGCTGATCAGCCGCGAGCCGGAGGAAGCCACCGGCACTGACCTGGAGATCGAACGCTGATGACCGCCAGACTTTCCGTCAATATCGACCACGTGGCGACGCTGCGACAGGCGCGGCGGACCGTCTATCCCGATCCCGTCGAAGCGGCGCGCATCGCCGAGAAGGCGGGAGCGGCGGGAATCACCGCGCACCTGCGCATGGACCGCCGGCACATCCAGGATTCGGATGTCGAACGGCTGCGCGGCGCGGTGAAGGGCAAGCTCAACCTGGAGATGTCGAGCGCCGAGGAGATGGCTCGCGTGGCCCTGGCGGTCAAGCCGGACCAGGTGACGCTGGTGCCGGAGCGGCCGGAGGAGGTCACCACCGAGGGGGGGCTCAACCTCATCCTCTACGCCCGGCGGATCGCCGGCGTGGCCGAGCGGCTGGCGGCGGCGGGGATCGCGGTCTCGCTCTTCGTCGATCCGGACCCCCGGCAGATCCAGGCGCTCATTCCGCTCAAAGACAGCGGCGTCACCGGCTTCGAGATCAACACCGACGCCTACACCCGCGCCGACGATCCGGCCGCGCTGGAACACGGCCTGCGCACCGACAACGTGGGCCCGATCGCGGCCATCCCGGGGATGGAGGAGCTGAACATCGGCCACTTCATCATCGCCCGCGCGGTGATCGTGGGGATCGACGCGGCGGTGCGGGAGATGTTGGCGGCAATGGGGGGAGGACGATGAACGGCCGCACCCAGGATGAGGAGAAGACGGACCCACTCCTCCAGATGCCCGATTTAGCGGTCGAGACGGGGATTCCGGATCTGGCCACCAACATCGATTTCTACCTGTACGGTCATCCCAAGGCGACCGAATCGGTTGAAGAGGTGGACCGCCCCGCACGCGCCCGCCGGTGTTCAGCCGGCCTTGCGTAGAGAATCTGAGGGGAGGGGAACCGCGCGCCGCAGGTTCTCAATGAGGCGTTCCGCCTCTTCGGTATCGATGGGGCCCATCTCCTCCTCCGACCGGCGCAGGCTCATGTCAATGACCTGTCCGATGTAGTGGAGGAGCGTCTTGTTGCCGAGCTCG
>QHVW01000919.1 GCA_003223675.1 Acidobacteriota bacterium | reverse complement strand
TCGCCGGCGCGGTCGCCCAGCACCGCCTCGCGCCCCATGCAGGAGAAGAGGATGGCCGCCTCCGGGTCCGTGCCGGCGGTCAGCCGGGCGGCCGTGCGCACCAGGGAACGGTCGTTGCCCATGCCGAGCCGCACGTGGTCCCCCGTCTCAATGTCCCCCAGGAAGGCCACGGTGCCCGGGGGATCGTCGAACAGCCGCATGCTGCGGTAGAGCCCCTGGCGATCCGG
>QHVW01000918.1 GCA_003223675.1 Acidobacteriota bacterium | reverse complement strand
GGCGGCGATGCGGCGCGCCACCGCCTCCACCCGCCGGGCAGGGGGAGGCTCGCCGTGGGTGCCGGGGATCACCTCCACGCTGGCGCGGTGACGCTGCGGGTCCGCGAGCCAGAAGAGCTGGACCGTGCCGGCGCTCGTCATCTCCGCGTCCGCGAACTGGGTCACCGATTCGCAGCCGAAGCGCAGCGCGTCCGGCCAGACCGCGGTCAGCGTCCCCAGCGTCTCGCGCAGATGCTGCTCGGGCGGCAGGAACGCGAGCACGACGTCGGGCGGACGTCCGGCCTCCTCGCCGGCGGCGAGCAGGACCTCCCGCGAGCAATGGCCGGCGGGCAGATGAACGGTTCGGCTCCGCATGACAGTTCTGGAAGGCGCGCCCCGTCCCTGGACCAGGCAAACCCTCGCGCTCTCTCCCTCGTTTGATCCTTCTGTGCCTTGGGATTGTACGCCCGGGACAACAAAGGGGAAAGAAGCAAGGGCTTGAATACGTGCGGCCCTACTCCAGCCCCGCCTCCGTATACTCCCCGTAGACCCCCCGCAAAGCGTCCGCGATCTCCCCGAGCGTGACCTCGGCGCGCACGCAGTCGAGGATGGCCGGCATGAGGTTGCGGTCCTCCTGGGCGGCGGTGGTGAGGGTCTGGATGGCCGTGGCGGCGCGCTGCGGGTCCCGCCGCTCGCGCAGGGCGCGCACCCGCTCCACCTGCTCCCGCTCCGCCGCCGGATCGATGCGCAGGATCTCCGTCGGCAGCTCCTCGTCGGCGGCGAAGGCGTTCACCCCCACCACGATCTCCCGCTTCTCCTCGACCGCCATCTGATAGCGGTAGGCCGCGTCGGCGATCTCCCGCTGCTGGAACCCCCTTTCGAGGCCGGCCAGCGCCCCGCCCATCTCGTCGATGCGGCGGATGTAGTCGCGCGCCGATCACCTGCTGCGTGCGCAGGGCGAGGCGCGCCGCCTCCTCGGTGGGGAGCCCCAGCGCCTCGTCGAGCGAGTTCGTGTGCAGCGACTGGGTGCCGCCGCAGACCGCCGCCAGGGCCTGGATCGCCACCCGCACCACGTTGTTCTGCGGTTGCTGGGCGGTGAGCGTCGAGCCGGCCGTCTGGGTGTGGAAGCGCAGCCAGAGCGAGCGCGGGTCCTTGGGCGCGAAGCGCTCCCGGACCAGCTCGGCCCACAGCCGGCGGGCGGCCCGGTATTTCGCCACCTCCTCCAGGAAGTTGTTGTGGGCATTGAAGAAGAAGGAGAGCCGCGGGGCGAACTCGTCGATGTCCAGGCCCCGATCGAGCGCCGCCCGCACGTAGGCCAGGCCGTTGGCAAGGGTGAAGGCCACCTCCTGCACCGCTGTCGACCCCGCCTCCCGCATGTGATAGCCCGAGATCGAGATCGTGTTCCACTTCGGCACCCGGTCGGCGCAGAAGGCGATGATGTCCGTCACCAGCTTGAGCGACGGCTTGGGGGGATAGATGTAGGTGCCGCGGGCGGCGTACTCCTTGAGGATGTCGTTCTGGACCGTCCCCCCCAGCTTCTCCCAGGAAGCCCCCTGCTCCTCGGCCACCGCGAGGTAGAGCGCGAGGAGGATGGCCGCCGTGGCGTTGATCGTCATCGAGGTGGTCACCCGGTCGAGCGGGATGCCGTCGAACAGGCGGCGCATGTCCTCGATCGAGTCGATCGCCACCCCGACCCGCCCCACCTCGCCGCGGGCCACGGGTGAATCCGAGTCGTAGCCGATCTGGGTCGGCAGGTCGAAGGCGACGGAGAGCCCGGTGGTCCCCTGGGAGAGGAGATAGCGGTAGCGCCGGTTCGACTCGGCGGCGGAGGAGTACCCCGCGTACTGGCGCATGGTCCAGGGGCGCTTCCGGTACATGTCCGGATAGAGGCCGCGGGTGTAGGGGTACTGGCCGGGATCGCCCAGCGTCTCCTCATAGGGGAGGCCCGCCACGTCCCGCGGCGTGTAGAACCGCCGGACGGGGATCTCGGAGGAGGTCCGCCGCTCGCTCTCCTCGGCAGGAGCGGCGGTGGGGGGGGCGGGCTTCGTCTCGGTGGCCATGGGGGGATTCTATATAGAGAAGGTAGAGGGCGGCGGGTCTGCTAGAGTCTGGTCCATGCGTCCGATGCCCCAGATCTCACCCGAGGAGGCCCGGGCTCGGGCCGAGCGGGCGGCCCGCTTCCTGGCTCAGGACCCCCGGGTCAAGCTGATCTTCCTCTTCGGCTCGGCCGCGGACCCGGGCCGGAAGATCCCCGTCCGCGATGTAGACCTGGCTGTTCTGATGGAGCCGCCACCGGACTTCTGGGACTTTTTGAAGCTGGGCGATCGCGCCGCCGGAGCAGTTGGAGGGGATATCGACCTTGTCCCCTTGCACCGGGCTGGCGTTGTGCTCGCTCATGAAGTAGCGGAGACGGGGATTTGCCTCCATTCCGATCCGCCGGAGAGGGCCACCGAATTCGTCTGCCGGGCCATCATGCGGTACCTCGACTTCAAGTACTACCTGGACCAGCAATGGCGGATTACGGGCGAACGCCTCGAGGAGAGATTGCGTGCCCTTGCGAGTTGACGCCGTCGAAATCCGCCTCCTCCGACTGGAGGAGGTGATTTCGGAATTGACGCGACTTGCCGGGATCGACCCCGATCGACTCCGGGCGAATCGATCGGAGATGTGGGCCGTCGAGCGGGGGCTCCAACTCGGTGCCGAGATCCTCCTGGACATCGGGAACCACATCCTGGTGGCAGAGTACGGGGTCAGCTCCCGGGAGTATGGTGACATCTTCAGGCGTCTTGCCGAGCGGAAAGTCATCAGCCAATCCCTGGCTGAGCGGTTGGATGGGCTTGCGGGATTCCGGAATATCCTCGTCCACGACTATCTGGACCTGGATAAGGAACGGGTCCTTGAGAATCTCCGCCGAGCCCCGAAAGACTTCAGCGAGCTCGCGCGCGAGATCCGGGACTGGCTCGGGACGTCCCGAGCCCAGACCTGAGAGCCCCCTACCGTCCCGCCCCGCCGCTCGCGCTCACCTTCTGGAGCAGCAGCTCCTGCTTGCTCGTGGCATCCATGACCCGGAGCTCGTTCGGCAGCAGCCGGAGCTGCCACTGGCCCACGGGCTGGCTCAGGGCCAGGGCCTTCACGCAGTTGCCGGGGTCCTGGGTGGTGCCGGTCCAGCCTTCGCCCGAGGGGCTGAGATAGATCGCGCAGGCGGCCCGGATCTCGGTGGCCGAGAGCTGGTGGGGGCTCTTCGCCGTCGACTCGGGACCCTCCGGGAACTGGGGCGTGACAGTCAGCAGCACCTGGCGTCCCTGATTGTCCACGTGGAGGACCCCCCGCTGATTCATGGGCCTGCCCTGGTATTTCCCCGACAGGGTGGCCACGAGGATGCCGGAGCGCTCCGTGCCGCCGCTGCTGGTGATCTGGAGCTGAAGGTCGGCGTCGTCGCTCCGCAGCCGGTAGGTGCCGGCGAGCATCAACGTGACGCCGGGGGCATCCCCCCGCGCAGTCGCGGAGCCCTTATGATCCTCCCTCTGGGCCGCCGCGGAGCCCTGCATCCCCAGCCCGGCCACGAGGCCGGCCAGGAGGACGAGGACGAGCCTGGACTGGGTGAATGGCTTCATCTTGCACCTCCAATCCGCTCAGGTCTGCGAAAAGTGTTCCAGACAACGAAGAAATGGGGGGACGCGGAAGCCCGGGCAGGGCTATGATAGAAGAATTGGAATGGGTCCGTATCCGTTTCTCGTGACCCGGAAAGGGAGAAATTACGATGTCTTTGAGATGGAATAGGGCTGGTCTGCTGTCTTGGGTAACCGTGCTCATGTTGGCTCTGCTGGCCGCGGCGCCGGCCGTCGCCGCCTCGGCCAAGGCCGCTGCGCCCGCCGGTCCTGTGGACCTCAACACGGCGACCCAGGCGCAGCTCGAGGCGCTGCCGGGCGTCGGCCCCGCCACGGCGAAGAAGATCATCGCCGCCCGCCCCTACACCTCGGTGAAGGACCTCGCCAAGGCGGGCCTCTCCGAGAAGGGGATCCAGAAGCTCTCGCCGCTGGTGACCGTGGGCGCGTCTCCCGCCGCTCCGGCCGCCCCCGCCGCTCCGGTGGCCCCCGCGGCCCCGGCTGCGAAGCCGGGCAAAGCCGCCGCGGCCAAGGCCGCGACCCCCGCCGGCCCCGTGGACCTCAACTCGGGCACCCAGGCGCAGCTCGAGGCGCTGCCGGGCGTCGGCCCGGCCACGGCGAAGAAGATCATCGCCGGCCGTCCCTACAAGACGGTGGCCGACCTCTCCCGGGCGGGCGTCTCCGCCAAGGTCATCCAGCAGATCACCCCGCTGGTGACCGTGAGCGGACCGATGGCCTCGGGCAACTCGGCGCCGGTCGAGCCCATCAATCCGGCCGCCGCGCCGAAGACCGCGCCGAAGGCCGCGCCGTCGCCGTCCACGGTCCAGCCCCAGACTCCGCCGTCCCCCGGCATGGTGTGGGTGAACCTTGAAACCAAGGTCTTCCACCGGGAGGGCGACCCCTGGTATGGCAAGACCAAGAAAGGCAAGTGGATGACCGAGGCCGACGCCGTCAAGGCCGGCTACCGCGAGGCGAAGAAGGGCGGGGCCAAGCCCAAGACTTCCTAGAGGCTCCGGGTCACGTTTGAGGATCGCGGCCTCTCCCGCCCGGGATTTCAGATGGATCGCCGGGCGGGGTCCCTCCAAGCACGCGGCGGGACGGAGAAAGCCGCGCTCGCGCCCTCAAGGTGCACGGACGGACCCTTGAGGTGCGCGGATGGGCCCTCAAAGTGCATGCTCGGACCCTCAAGGTGCGCGGATACGCCCTCAAAGTGCACGGATGCGCCCTCAAAGTGCGCGGATGGGCCCTCAAGGTGCGCGGATGGGCCCTCAAAGTGCGCGGATGGGCCCTCAAGGTGCGCGGATGGGCCCTCAAGGTGCGGCTTTGGCCCCACAAGTTTTTTGCTCGCGCCCTCTTTTGGGCGCGCTGCATCCCCTTTGGGGAAGGTACCGTCCCTCTCGGGGATGCGACCGGCCCTCTCGGGGGCGCGACCATCCCCTTCGAGGGCGCGACGGGCCCAAAGAGGGACGCTACCTTCCCCCTCGAGGGCGCGAGCATTCCTTTCGGGGATGGAACCGTACCCTTCGAGGGCGCGACGAAAAAATTCGGGGATGCTTCGCGCCCAAAAGAGGGCGCGCAGCGCCCTTTTGAGGGACAGCACGATCCCCAAGAGGGCCGGTACGTTCCCCAAGAGGGTCTTCTTCGACGACGCCAGATTTCGCGGAGCAAAGAGCACGGCGCACGCGGCGGATTTCAAGCCCGGGCGGGAGAGGCCGCGAGGCCCGCGCTGGGAGGGGTGGGCCCACCGGGCCACCCCTCCATCTGGTGCCCCCGCCCCATCCCATCCCTACATATAGATTTCCACAAGCGCTCCCAGAGGAGCGGGTAAATCCGGCTGTGGAAATCCTGTCAGGAAGATGCGGATTGTAAGACTTTCTTCTACTCTCTCCCCACTTCTTGGGGCGGCTCTTGTGACAGCCCACAACATCTTGTGGTTTTCCCCTTGACAGCGAACCGGGGCGGGCGTAGCTTTGGAGGTGCGGGTCACGAAATTTCAAGCATGAACGCCAGCTTCCAATCCTACGCAGGCGATGCCGGTCCCGGGGCTTCGGTCCGGAGGGCGGGAGCGGCCGGCCTGATCTGTCGTCCTTCCCTGGGAGTCCGTCGAACAGTCCTGTAGAGAGCGGAGTCGTCGGGTGGACGCGCCCCCGTGCGCGTCCGCCGAAGGGTCAACGAGCGCAACAACTTCGAGGAGAGAGAGCATGGAGCCCCATTCCCCCTTGCATGCCGACGAGGTGAGAGGCAACCGAGCAGCGGTCCGGGCCCGGGCCCTGGAGACCGGCGTGAGCGCTCCCAGGAAGGAGGTGGTTCCCGAGCCGGTCCCGGCGCGGGGTCTGCGCTTCGAGCGTTACTACACGACGCCCGGGGTGGACCCCTTCGACACCGTCGAGTGGGAGCTGCGCAATGCCGTGATCTCGAACGAGAAGGGGGAGAAGGTCTTCGAGCAGAAGGACGTCGAGATGCCCAAGTTCTGGTCGCAGACCGCGACCAACGTGGTGGTCTCCAAGTACTTCCGCGGCCAGCTCGGCTCGCCCGACCGCGAGCGCAGCGTCCGCCAGCTCATCGGCCGGGTGGCGGACACCGTCGCCGCCTGGGGCCGGGCGGACGGCTACTTCGCCTCCGAGGAGGACGCCCAGACCTTCCACGCCGAGCTCAAGCACATCCTCCTCTACCAGTACGCCTGCTTCAACTCGCCGGTCTGGTTCAACGTCGGCATCGAGCCCCGGCCCCAGTGCTCGGCCTGCTTCATCAACTCGGTCTCCGACACCATGGACTCCATCCTCACCCTTGCCCACACCGAGGGCATGCTCTTCAAGTACGGCTCCGGCACCGGCAGCAACCTCTCCAAGCTGCGCTCCGCCCGCGAGCCCCTGGCCGGCGGCGGCACCGCCTCGGGCCCGGTCTCCTTCATGAAGGGGTTCGACGCCTTCGCCGGCGTCATCAAGAGCGGCGGCAAGACCCGCCGGGCCGCCAAGATGGTGATCCTGGACGTCGACCACCCGGACATCGAAGACTTCATCAACTGCAAGTCGGTCGAGGAGAAGAAGGCCTGGGCCCTGATCGACGCCGGCTTCCCGGGGGGCTTCAACGTCCCCGGCGGCGCCTACGACTCGATCGCCTACCAGAACGCCAACCACTCCGTGCGGGTGAACGACGACTTCATGAAGGCGGTCCTCTCGGATGGCGAGTGGAAGACCCGCGCCCGCGTCGACGGCCGGACGATGGACACCATTCCGGCCCGCAAGCTCATGAAGGAGATCTCGGACGCGGCCTGGGTCTGCGGCGACCCCGGCATGCAGTACGACACCACGATCAACGACTGGCACACCTGCGCCAACACCGACCGCATCTACGCCAGCAACCCCTGCAGCGAGTACATGTTCCTCGACGACACCGCCTGCAACCTGGCGTCGCTCAACCTGATGCGCTTCTTCGACGCCGACAAGGGGTTCGACGTCGAGAGCTTCAAGCACACCTGCGAGGTGGTGATCTCCGGCATGGAGGTCATCGTCGGCAACGCCAGCTATCCGACGCCGAAGATCGGGGAGAATTCGCACAAGTTCCGGCCGCTGGGGATCGGCTACGCCAACCTCGGCGCCCTGCTGATGGCGCGCGGCCTGCCCTACGACTCCGACGCGGGACGCGACTACGCGGCGGCGATCACCGCCCTGATGTCCGGCGCCTCCTATGCCCAGTCGGCGCGCATCGCCGAGGCCACCGGGCCGTTTGAGGAATTCGAGAAGAACCATGAGCCGATGCTGCGGGTGATGCGCAAGCACCGCGACGCGGTCAAGAAGATCGATGCCGCCCACGTGCCCATGGACCTCCTGCAGGCCGCCAAGCGCTCGTGGGACGAGGTGGTCCTCCTCGGCGACGAGCACGGCCTGCGCAACAGCCAGATCTCGGTGCTCGCCCCCACCGGCACGATCGCCTTCATGATGGACTGCGACACCACGGGGGTCGAGCCGGACATCGCGCTCGTCAAGTACAAGAAGCTGGTCGGCGGCGGCATGATCAAGATCGTCAACAACACCGTGCCCGCGGCCTTGAAGCGCCTGGGCTACGACAAGGACGAGATCCGCGCCATCGTCGAGCACATCGACGAGAACGACACCATCGAGGGCGCTCCCTATCTGAAGGAAGAGCACCTGCCGGTCTTCGACTGCGCCTTCAAGCCGGCGCAGGGGAGCCGCTCCATCCATTACATGGGGCACCTGAAGATGCTGGCCGCGGTGCAGCCGTTCATCTCGGGCGCCATCAGCAAGACGATCAACATGCCCGAGGAGTCGACCTCCGAGGACATCCTGCAGGCCTACGTCGAGGGCTGGCAGATGGGCCTCAAGGCGGTCGCCATCTACCGCGACAACTGCAAGCGCAGCCAGCCGCTCTCCACCAAGAAGGACAAGAAGGAAGAGCTGGCGGTCGTGCCGCTCCAGGAGCGGCGGGCGGTGCGGCGCAAGCTCCCGGACGAGCGGCACTCGATCACCCACAAGTTCTCGATCAACGAGTTCGAGGGTTACGTCACCGTGGGTCTTTATGAGGACGGCCAGCCGGGCGAGATCTTCCTGGTGATGGCGAAGCAGGGCTCGACCATCTCGGGCCTGATGGACTCCTTGGCCACGGCGATCTCGATCGCGCTCCAGTACGGGGTGCCGCTGCAGACGCTGGTCGACAAGTTCAGCCACACGCGCTTCGAGCCCTCCGGCTTCACCAAGCACCCGGAGATCCCGATCGCCAAGTCGATCACCGACTACATCTTCCGCTGGCTGGCCTCGAAGTTCCTCTCCCGCGAGGACAAGATCGCGGCGGGCGTGGTGCTGCGCGAGGACCTGGCGGGAGAGATGCCGCCCTCCATGCCCCTCCTCGGTGGCGGCCGTCTCGACACCGTGGCCCAGGCCGTCCAGGAGCTGCAGGTGAAGACCACCTTCCTCTACCAGCAGGACGCCCCGAGCTGCCACGACTGCGGGTCGATCATGGTGCGGAACGGGAGCTGCTATAAGTGCATGAACTGTGGATCGACGAGCGGGTGTAGTTAAAAACCTAGAAAGTTGCCCCGGCAGGTTGGCCGACCAATAAGCCGGCCGACCTACCGGAGCACAGAAATTTGAAAGGGTAATTGAATCTTAGGCAAGATGAAGATTTTTCTGAGTTGGTCTGGTGAGAGAAGCCAATCGTTGGGCCGTGCCCTGAGGGACTGGTTGCCTTTGGTCCTTCAGTATGTCGATCCGTGGCTTTCTGACAAGGATATAGCTGCGGGCGACCGTTGGCCGATAGAGGTCGGGAGGGAGTTGGAGAATTCAAGTTTCGGGATCCTGTGCCTGACGGACGAGAACCTAAAGGCTCCATGGGTTCTTTTCGAGGCAGGGGCTCTTTCGAAAATCGTTCAGGCTAGTGCTGTGTGCCCGTATCTACTCGATGTCGATGTGAAAGATATTGCAGGCCCTCTTTCACAGTTTCAAGCAAAAAAAGCAGATAAGGTCGGAACTCTTGATCTCCTCAGGGCTATAAATGCAAAATCCGCCCAACCTTTGGATCTTGTGAGGTTGGCTCAAGTATTCGATGGGTTGTGGCCAGTGCTAGAGGCGCAACTCGCCAGAATTCCTCAAAAAAATATAGAGCGGCAGCAAGCTCGACCAGAGTCAGAAATTCTAGAAGATCTTGTGACGGCGATTCGAGAGCTTGAGCATCGGTCCCGAAACCTTGAGGAAAGGGTAATTGAAATACTCCGATTTGGTCGCTTTAAGCGCCAACGCTCTGGAATCGAGATATGTGCTCAAGGAGACTTTCGGAACTTTAAGGCTGGTGAAGCTCTGCTGTATAACGGTGAAGACCTTATTGGCGCTCTACAATCAATTATAGATCTTGCCCCTGAAACTTTTGGAAAAGAGTGGTACCTAAGAGATGACGAAACCGACCATTTCCTAACCATTGAAGAGGCGCGGAATGCCACACGGATTCTTCGCTGGAGCAGGTGAAGTCGTGGCTCCAGGTCCCCCTGCTTCCTCAGCTTGGCCGCCGAACGGGACACTCTCGACATAGCCGTACCCATGGGCAAACTGCCGGCCGGTGGAGAGCGGCGGCTAGTGGCCGTCGGGATTTTCCCGGCCCTCCCTCTTGTTTCCCCCCTCGGTTCCCCCGGCTTCCGGGCCGGGCCGCCATCCTTTATGCTTGTGAGGCCATGATGACCACCACCTTCTCCCACGTGCTTCGCTCCTGGCGTCCCGTCCTGGCGGCGGCCGTCTTCGTTTCTCTGCTCCTCCTGAGCTGCAAGGACGGCGCGACCGCCGGCAAGGGGACGGCGGCCGGCAAGCCGCCGGCTCCCGGCACCAAGGTCGATTTCCAGTTGCCGTCGGTGGACGGCCGCACGCTGGGGCCCCGGAGCTTCCCCGGCCAGGTGGTGGTGGTCGACTTCTGGGCGACCTGGTGCCTGCCGTGCCGGCTCCAGGCGCAGATCCTCGAGCCCGTCTATCGCGACTACAAGGGGCGCGGCGTCCAGTTCCTGGCCGCCAACGTGGGGGAGACTCCGGACGAGGTGAAGAAGTTCCTCAAGGAGAAGCCGTTCCCCTATCCCGTGCTGCTCGACTCGGATCAGGAGACCGCCGGCAAGCTCGGCGTCTTCGCCCTCCCCACCCTGCTGGTGGTCGACAAGAAGGGGCAGGTCTCCTACATCCAGTCCGGTATCGCGGACGGCGATACCCTGCGCCAGCTCATCAAGAAGGCCGGCTCGTAAGCCGGCGGCGTCTTTACCCGTTTGTTCATTTCGCGAAGGCGCGGGCTCTTCCGGAGACGAAACGTTTCGTCCGGATGAGTCATCTGTGGTAGAAATGGATCGACCCCTCGAAACGTAGATCGGGCCGTGGCCTCCACGGCAGGGAGGAGCAATGCGCGGATTGGTGATCTTTCTGCTGGTGGCCGGCGTCCTGTTCTGGGCTGGCAAGGACTTCTTGAAGAAGAAACTGGACGGCCTGACCCTGGAGACACTGGCTTCGGGGTCCCCCGAGGCCGCGGCGCAGGATCGGGTCAAGAAGATTCTCGAGGGCTTGAAGAAGGATGGGGACGGCAACAGCCTCGCCTTCCAGGCCGCCATCTGCCAGTGGGACTCGGCGCTCGACGCGATCCAGGACCAGGGCGAATTCGAGCAGGCCTACGACCACTTCTCCGACTGGCGCGACGAATTCGACATCAACCACCGGAAGATCTCGGGCTACGAGATCACCAAGGTGGAGCTCGTGCAGGAGAGCCCGCCGGTCGCGATGGTCTCCGGTACCATTGAGGGGCGGCAGTTCAAGATGAGGGTGCCGGACAAGCGCCGGATTTCCTGGGTGCAGGGCTGAGGCGGGGCTGGCGCAAAGGCTGGATTCTGTAGGGGCGGCCCTATGTGGCCGCCCTGGGTGGGTGGGTCGTAGGGCCGGAGCAGGCCCCCCGCCCAGGGCGGCCACATAGGGCCGCCCCTACATTGCCCCTCCCTATTTTCAGAGCAGAGGGGCTGGAGTGAGGGCTTCCTAGTCCAGCACCACCAGCGCGACGCGGCGGTTCTGGGCGCGCCCCTCGCGGGTCTTGTTGTCCGCGATCGGCGCGGTCTTGCCGTAAGAGATGACGTTGATGCGGTGGAGCGGGAAATTCTGGCTCTGGTTGAGGTACCGGCGGACCGACTCGGCGCGGAGCATGCCGAGCTCCTCGTTGTATTTCGCCGAGCCGATGCTGTCGGTGTGCCCCTGGATCTCGACGTAGACGTTCTTGTTGTCCTGCTTGATCTTGGAGGCGAAGTCGTCGAGGGCGGCCTTGGCCTCGGGGGAAAGGTCGGAGGTGTCGAAGCCGAACTTCACCTTTTCGTCGGTGAGCACGGTCTCATAGAGGAACTTCCCCTCGGCGAGCTTGCCCGCCTCCTGGGCGCGGCGCAGCGCGTCCTGGGCGGTCTGCGAGATCTCGCCCATCTTCTGCTCATGGGCGGCGAGGGTCTGATCGTGCTTGTTGAGCCGGGTCTGGCTCTCTTCGACCTGCCCCTGGACCTCGTCGACCCGGGTGTTGACCGCGCCGGTCTCCTCTTTGACGTACTTCTTGGTCGCGCAGCCGGTAGTGCCGATGAGGGCGGCGACCAGCGAGACGGAAATCATCCACGGCTTCATGCTCATAGTGTTTCTCCCTTGGCTCGGGGGCCCCGTTCCTGGAAGGGAACGGGGGCCTCGGTTGCGGTTCAGCCACCCGCGCGGGTTCCCGCGGGTGGGGTTCCCTTGTAGCCGCGCCGGAAGACCACGGCCTGACGGTCGCGGCTCTTCTTGACCTCGACCGTGAGGGAGCGGAATTTGACCGCTCCGTCCCCGGTCGAGAATCCCAGCACGTACTGATGCCTGACGTCGTCGAGGATCTCCGCCAAAGCCTTCTGGAGGTCCTCGTGCTTCGTGATCGGGTAGTACCGCCCGCCGGTGACGGCCGCGAGCAGGCTGAGCACGTCGGCGTAACGGTAGAGCTTCTTGCCGGTCTTGCTCAGCTCATAGGGATCGCCCGAGCCCAGCCCCAGCACGTAGGTGGGGAGCTGGGCCTGCTGGACGATCGCCCGTGCCTGCTCGGGTGTCAGACGGCTGGCATTGTCCACGCCGTCGGTGATCAGGAGGGCGAACCGCTTGGGGTTGCGTCCCTCCAGGGAAATCTCGGGGATGCGGGCCACGGCGTCGTGGAGCGCGGTGGTGCCGTAGGCCTCCCACCGGTCGCTCGCCTCACGCAAGGCCCCCTGGTTCTTGGTGAAGGGTACCTCAACTTCGAACTGGTCGCCAGCGAAGGTGGCGATGGCGAGCTCGTCGCCAGGGAGCGATTTGTCGAGGAAGAAGTGCAGGGTCTCCTGGCTCAGCGCGAGCTTGCCGCCGGTCGCCATGCTGCCGGAGAGGTCCTGGAGGAAGATCATGCTCGCGGGCGCGTCCGAGCGGCGCTCGAAGCTCTCGATGGCCACCGGCTTGCCCTCGACAGTGATCTGGAAGTCCTTCTTCTCCAGGTTCTTGGCGTAGCCGGCGCCGGAGCGGATCACCACCGGCACGAGCACCAGGCCCACCGAGACCTCGTACGTGAATTCCGGGGCCTGCGGCTCCTGGGAGAAAACCGGCCAATTTGACACCATCAAGGCGGGCACCAGCAGGCTCGCCGCCGAGGCCAGAAACGTCCCAAGGCGCGGTGCGACTCTCATGGCGGGGCCCGTAAGTGCAAAAGCCGGGCCATTGTCATGCGAAGATGGGGAAGATGGTTTCGAGGAGGTTCTCATGGCCGACGAGCTGGTCAATATCCGCAACATTTCAATCAAGTGCGGTAACTGCAACACCTATCAGACTTTGTCCGCCTTCAGCCGGCGGGACGAGTGGAACGTCTACACCTACGAGTGCGAGAACGACATCTGCGATCCCAAAGTCACCCGCACCATCGTCGAGGTGCCGCGGGAGATCGACTCCTTCGCCCGGCGCGACCCCGAATGGCGGGGCGGCGGCAAGCACGGGGAGGTGGGGGATGGGAATCCGGCGGATTGAGGGGGCGGGCGTCATCACATAGAGACTTTACTATAAATTGACCTGGGATTCTCAGGTTGCGTTTTGTCGCGACCTGGGGTAGGGTTTGGGCGTAGGGAATTTACCTCCCCCGGGTCTGCCGCGCGGCACACGCGGGGATTTTCTTTTCTGATTCGGCAAAAAGACCGCCCCGGAAGGGCGGGTATTCGGTAGTCTGGGGTTGAAACCCCAGGCTGTGGGATATCCGCTCCTCCAGGGCGGGCTCATCCAGCCGGTGCTCGATCGTTTTGGCGTGGAGATCCTGTGAGCTCTGTGGACACGAACCTGGACATGGCCTCGATCAAGGCGGCGGCGAAGCGGGAGCTTCATGGCTTGGATGGGGTCGAGGGCTTCGGGATTCGCGACCGTAGCCTGCGGGTCTACGTGCGCGATGCCGAGGCTGGCCGGCGGCTGCCGAGGACCTTCCACGGCGCCGACGTCGAGTGCGTGGTGACGGGGGACATCAGGGCTCGCTGATGTCGTCTGCCGCCGCTTCGAGTCCTTGTCCCCGCCCTGGCACGCCCTGTGCTACTCTCCGCCCGGTCGTAACGGGTTTCAGCTCCTTCGCTTCGCTTTCAACCGTTTTCGAGAGGGAACCATGAAAAAGATCGTCCACGTCGTGGGCACGGGCACGATTGGCGAGCCCCTGCTCGGTCTCTTCACCGACTTCCGGGATCGCATGGGAATCGATGAGGTCACCTTCCACAAGCGGACGCCGCTCGCGTCCGATCGGGCCAAGCTCAACCACCTGATCCAGCGTGGCGCCAAGCTGGCGGTGGACGAGGACGTCCGTTCGGAGTTCGAGAAGCTGGGCCACGAGGTGGGCTTCGAGTCCCGGGAGGCCCTGGAGCGGGCCACGGTGGTCATCGACTGCACCCCGGCCGGCAACGAGAACAAGGAGAAGTACTACGAGAACCTGACCGGCCCCAAGGGCTTCCTCGCCCAGGGGAGTGAGTTCGGCTTCGGCAAGCCCTATGCCCGCGGCATCAACGACGAGACGCTGGTGCCCGGCGAGGACCGCTTCGTCCAGATCGTCTCCTGCAATACCCACAACATCACGACCCTGATCAAGACGATCGCGCACGAGCTCGCAGTCGGATTCCTACATTCCGGCCCCCAACGTGGGCAAGCACGACGACCCCGAGTTCGGCACCCACCACGCGCGCGACGCCCATCACGTCTTCGAGACGCTCGACCTGAGCTTCGACCTCTTCTCCAGCGCGGTCAAGCTCAACACCCAGTACATGCACTCGATCTGGTTCAACCTCGAGCTCGACCGCGACATCACCGTCGAGGAGGTCAGGAAGCGCCTGCGGGAGAACCCGCTGGTGGCGGTGACCGACAAGCGGTACGCCAACCTGATCTTCAGCTTCGGCCGCGACCACGGCTATTACGGGCGTATCCTCTCGCAGACCGTGGCGGTGATGCCGACGATCGCCGTGCGGCGCAAGCGGGAGGTCTACGGCTTCTGCTTCACTCCCCAGGACGGCAACTCGCTGCTCTCCTCGGTGGCGGCGGCCCTCTGGCTGATCGAGCCGGACTGGAAGAGCGTGGAGAGCCGCCTGAACCCGATCCGCCGCTGGCTCTATCGGGAGATCTGACCGGCCTTTGCATGCGACCCGTCGAGCTTCGTTTTGGTGACCTGCGCATCGAGGGGTGGTCGCGTGCGGGCGACGACACCTGGTTCCGCGTGCACCCCCCGGGGCTGGCGCTGGACGTGGGCCGGGGGGCGCTGCAGCTCGCCGGCGCGCCGGACATCTTCCTCACGCACGGCCACCTGGATCACGCGCTGGGGCTTCCGTACGTCCTCTCCCAGCGCTCGCTCCACCGGCTGGTCCACACCCGGGTCTTCTGCCCGGCCGAGATCGCCGAGGCCCTGGGCGCCTTCATCGCCGCGGCGGAGAAGCTGGAGCAGGCCCGGTACCGCTACGATCTCCACCCCCTGGCGCCCGGCGACCGGGTCCCGGTGGGGAAGGGGCTTACCATGGAGGCCTTCGCCGTCGATCACGTGGTGCCGACCCTCGGCTATCACCTCTGGCACGGGCGGCGGCGGCTGGCCCCGGCCTTCGCGGGATTGCCGGCGGAGGAGCTGATCTCCCTGCGCACACGGGGGGTGGACACCGCGGAGACGGTCGAGGACCTCTGGCTCTCCTATTGCGGCGACACGGGTCCGCGGATCTTCGAGATGGAGCCGCGGATCTTCCGCAGCCGGGTGTTGATGATGGAGTGCACCTTCCTCGGCGAGGAGCACCGGGACAAGGGGGAGCGCTTCAAGCATCTCCACCTGGGGGACATCGAGCGCCGGGCGGCGGATTTCCGCAACGAGGCCGTCGTCTTGCATCACCTGTCGCGCCGGTTCCGCGTCGAGGATCTGCGGGCCGAGGTCGAGCGGCGCCTGCCGGAGCTGGCGTCGAGGATCCACATTCTGGTGGAGGGGAAAGAAGGATGAGAGGACCCCAGGGGGGCGGACGAAAGCCCGGCGGCGGACGCGGTCCGGGAGGCGGCCAGGGCCGGGGACCGGGGCGGCCCGGAGGACCGGGCCAGCGGCGGGATCGCGGACCGGAGACCGGCCGTCCGCCCCGTCCGCCGCGCCAAGACGGGGAGAGCCGCGGGGAACGCCGGCCGCCGTTCCGGGCCGACCGGCGGGATGACCGCCGGGGTCCGGCGCCCGCGCGGCGCGAGGCCTACGATTTCGCCAAGAAAGTCCTCGACGGGAAGGCGCGCATCACGCCGCCTGTTCCGTTACCCCCCGTGCCGGCGCCCCCTTCTCCTCCAGGGGCTCGCCTGATCGACGTCACCGAGATCGAGACGCGGATCGAGAAGCTGGTGGCCGGGGGGGACGGGCTCGCCCGATTTCAGGGGGTGCCGGTCTTCGTCCCCCGCACGGCGCCCGGGGATCTGGTGCGGGTGCGGATCGTCGAGCGGAAGCCGGACTACGGCCGGGGGGAGATCGTCCAGATCCTGGAGCCCGGGCCGGACCGCCGGCCCGATCCCGTGCCGGAGCTCTCGCGCTCCAGCATCTGCGATCTGCAGCACCTGGACGACGACACCCAGACCCGCCTCAAGGTGCAGGCGGTGCGCGAGACGCTGGAGCATCTCGGGCACGTCGTGCCCCCCGCGGACGCCGAGGTGATCAAGGGGGAGCCCTGGGGGTACCGCCTGCGCACCCAGGTCCACACCGAGGCCGACCCGCAAACCGGCGGCATCCGCGTGGGCTATCACGCCCGGGGGACGAACGAGCTGATCCCCGTCACCCGCTGCCCGCTGCTGGTGCCGGAGCTGGAGGAGCTGCTGCGCGAGCTGCCCGCCCACCTCGGCGAGGGGGCGCCGCCGCGCCTCGACCTCGCGGCGGGGGACGGCGGCGCGGTCACCGTGTCGCCGGTGGTCGAAGGCCTGCCGCACGGCGAGGTGTCGACCCAGGTGGGGGACTTCCTCTACGCCTACGACGCCCGCTGTTTCTTCCAGGCCCACCGGGGGCTGCTGCCGCGCCTCGTGGAGGTCACGATCGGCCCCTGGACGGGGGGTACGGCGGTCGATCTCTACTCCGGGGTCGGCCTGTTCAGCCTGCCGCTCGCCCGGCGCTACGAACGGGTGACCGCCGTCGAGTCGGATCAGATCGGCTCGCGCTACGCCCGTCTCAACGTGCGGCGGAACCACGCCACCAATATCGAGGTGGTCAATCAGGTCGTCGAGAGCTGGGTGAGGAAGATGCCGGAGGGGCTGGACCGCGTGATCGTCGATCCTCCCCGGGGCGGCCTCTCGCGCGACGTGCGCAATGCCCTGATGGAGCGTCCGCCCCAGCGGCTGACCTACGTCTCCTGCCACCCCGCCGCCCTCGCCCGCGACCTGCGCACCCTCCAGAAGGTCTACCGGATCGAGAGCTTCGTGTTTTTTGATCTGTTTCCACAGACGGGGCACATGGAGACGCTGGTGCAGTTGGTGCGGGGGGAGGAGGCGCCCTGAAGGGCGACACGGACGAGCACGGACGAACAGGGACAGGAAAGGCGCCATCTTTCTCGTCCGTGTGAGGTCCGTGGCTGTCCGTGCTCGTCCGTGTTCTTCCCACCCCTCCGGGCAGTAGCACCTCCCGCCCGCTTCCTTTATAGTCCGCAGTAAATAAGTCTTTCGATTCCAGAGGCTCTCATGCACGCCGAGTTGGTGGCCCAGGGGGTGGGGAACCTCGTGGCCCCCTTTTTCGGCGGCATCGCGGCCACCGGTGCCCTGGCCCGCACGGCGACCAACATCCGCTCAGGGCGTGAGCCGGGACGTCCGTCCATTATTCTGGAGAGCTCCTGAAACTATCTTCTACCTGGGTCGTAGAGGAAGGAAAGGGGGACCATCATGAATCGTTCTGCAACTTTATTCATTCTTGGCTGCTCTGCCCTCTCCGCCCTCTCCGCGGCAGCCGCCGTGCCCGCCGCGCCCCGGCTGACCCTCGGTGCCTGCACCGATCCGGCCCTGCCCAAGGATGCCCGGTGCGGCATCTATGAGGTCTTCGAGAACCGCGCGGCGAGGAAAGGCCGCAAGATCCCCCTGCGGGTGGTCGTGCTGCCGGCGCTCGGCCCGGACCGGAAGCCGGATGCAATTGTCGCTTTCGGGGGCGGGCCGGGCAATTCCTCCGTGGAGGAGGGGCTCTACTATAGCCAGGAGCTGGCGCCGTTGCGCCGGCATCGCGACTTCCTGCTCGTGGACCTGCGGGGGACCGGCGGGCCGGGGCTCCTCGACTGCCCCGAGCTTCACGACGTCCAGGGAT
This sequence comes from Acidobacteriota bacterium, assembly GCA_003223675.1. Taxonomy (GTDB): domain Bacteria; phylum Acidobacteriota; class Thermoanaerobaculia; order Multivoradales; family UBA5704; genus DATARR01. Next base: position 3,126 of record QHVW01000918.1, on the reverse strand, counting down.
TCCTCGACCACTACGTGCCCACCGACAAGGTGCGCGCCTGCGCCGGGCGGCTGCGCAAGGTCGCCGACCTCAGCCAGTACACCTCCGACAACGCCATCGACGACGTGGACGAGGTGCGCGCCGCCCTCGGCTATCCCCAGGTGAACGTCATGGGGGGCTCCTACGGCTCGCGGGCCGTCCTGGTCTACCTGCGGCGCCATCCCGACCGGGTGCGCACCGCGGTCCTGAGCGGCGTGGCGCCGACGCACGACCGGGCGCCGCTCTTCTTCGCCCGCAGCGCGCAGAAGGCCCTGGACGGCCTGATCGCGGAGTGCGCGAGAGATGCGGGCTGCGCCCGGACGTTCCCCCATCTCAAGGAGGAGATCGACACGGTCCTCGCGCAGGCCGAGCGGGAGCCGGTCCGCGTGCGGCTCCTGGACCCCAAGACGGGCCAGCCCTATGAGATCCGCCTCTCCCGCAGCGGCGTCGCCCAGACGCTCCGGTACATGCTCTACGATCCGGCCGCGGCAGCCGAGCTGCCGCTGCGGGTCCATCTGGCGGTCCAGGGGGACTGGAGACCGCTGACCCAGAGTGGGGTCTCGTCCGCCCAGGGCATGAGCTCCTTCGACAACGCCTTCTTCTTCGGCGTCACCTGCTCCGAGGATGTCCCCTTCATCCGCGACCAGGAGATCCCGGCCGCGGTGGCCGGCACCTTCCTGGGCGACTTCCGCATCCGCGAGCAGCGGGCGGCCTGCGCCGAATGGCCGGCGGTGAAGGTCCCGGAGAGCTTCCTGAAACCGGTGGTCTCGGACGTGCCGGCGCTCGTCATCGCCGGCGAGCGCGATCCGGCTACCCCGGCGAGCGATAACGAGGAGGCCGCGCGCACCCTGCGTCACAGCAAATACGTGGTCATTCCCGACGCCGGCCACGGCTGGAACGGCTTCAAGGGACAGGAGTGTCTCTACAGTCTCTACGTGAAGACCGTCGAGGACGGCGCGGTCGACCGGCTCTACACCTCCTGTGTGGCGAAGATGGAGCGGCCGGCCTTCGTGCTCAGCCCGGGCGATCCCGAGGTGGCGGTCAGCCGGGCCGATCTGGAGCCCCTGGTGGGGACCTATGCCGGCGAGGAGACGGTCAAGATCGATCTCCTGGAGGGGAGGCTGCGCCTGGAGATCGAGTCCAAGGCCTTCCTGCTGATCCCCACGGCGGCCACCCGGTTCCGGCCGGAAGGGCTGCCCGCGGGCTATGCCGTGCGGTTCGAGCGCGAGGGCCAGGGGTCGGCCACGGCTCTGGTCCTGGTGCAGCCCGGCAAGCCGGAGGAGCGGCTGGCGCGGAAGCCGTAGACGATTCGAGGGGAGGAGGCCTGAAGAGGGAGCGGCGGGACGGCCCGCCGCTCCGCAAGGCTCAGCAGTTGGTGGCACACCCCGAGAGGATCTCGAAGGTCTGGCCAGTCGTGCAGGCATCCGCGCTGCCGCCGCAGCCGCAGGTCCCCGTGCCGCAACCGCAGGTTCCCGTGTCGCATCCGTCGGTACAGGCGCACCCGGTCTGGATTTCGTTGGTGTCCCCGCCTCCCGCCGCGCGCGCGAGCTCCCTCCGCTCGAGGTGGCGCAGCGTTTCGCGATAGAGCCGCAGTTTCTTGGGCTGTTTCTTCATGGCGATCTCCTTTCAGAATCGGAGCCCAAATTAAGCTCCTGATAATAAGGTGCGCAAAGAGGATGCCACGGGCCGGTTTCCTCTCGCCCACCTCCGGTGTCCAAAGAGGTTAGGATGAGCACCCTACGGACAGCAGTCTCGACGAGCACCTGGGGAGGCGGCTTGCGGAACGGGGCCGAGGCAGGAGAGGAAGGGCGGTTGCTCGCCGCCCTGGCGGCCGGGGACCGCCAGGCCGCCGAGCGGCTGGTGGAGCGGACCTATCGTGGGGTCTACGCTCTGCTGCGCCGGCTGTGTGGCGATCCCGATCTGGCGGCGGACCTCACGCAGGACACCTACCGCAAGGCGTGGGACGCGCTGCCGGGGTTCGACCGGCGGTCGCAGTTTTCGACCTGGCTGTTCCGCATCGCCTACACCACCTTCCTGAACCATCTGCGCCGGCCCCGGCGCCTCGTGCCGCTGGAAGAGAAGCACGAGGCCGCCGTTCCGGACCCCGCGCCCGCCGCCGACGAGGTGGTGGGCCGGGGCCTGGAGGGGGACCGGCTGCGGCGCGCGGTCCTCGCCCTGCCGGAGAATCTGCGCTATACCGTCACCGCCGTCTTCTGGGGGGACCTGCCCGTCAAGGAGATCGCGCGCCAGGAGGGGATCACGACGGTCGCCATCCGCAAGCGTCTCAAGAAGGCGTTCCGGCTGCTGGCGCTGGCCCTGGAGGAGGACGTTCGATGAGCCGCTTGAGCGAGCGCGAGATCGCCCGGAAGCTGGCCGAGCGCGACGAGCTCGAGCCCCCCGCCGGGCTGCTGGAAAAGATCAGGAGCGAGATCCCGCCGATGATCCCGGTGGGGACCGGCGTGCCGGAGATCGACCGGCGGCCGTCGATGCCGCCGCGGCAGCGCTGGCTGATCGCGGCCTCGCTGGTGGCGATGGCCGGCGCCGGCCTGTTCGCCCTCCACGTCCGGATGGAGGTCCCTCCCGTGGAGGAGACGGCCCGGGCCGCCGCAGGCCTGCGCCAGCCGGCCCCGCCCCGGGTGTTCTTCCCACCCCCTCCTACCGTGCCGGCACCGCGCTCCCTCGCGCAGCCGCTCGAAAAGGCTCCGGCGCCGAAGCCGATGTCCCAAAAGGATGAGGAGAAGCTCAAGTCGCTGGGCTACATCCGCCAGGGCGAGGAGAAAGTCGAGAGAGGAGCCCCGGGTGGAGTCGTGGGAGGTCTGGCCGGGTCCGAGCCGGCCGCGCCTCCGCCGGCCGCCGCTCCCGCGCCTCCGGCCGCGGTCCCTCAACTCCAAGCGCTGTCTGACAAGAAGGAGGCCGACGCGGAGGCCCCGGCCCGGGACGAGCAGCGGCGGTCCAACCTCATCGCTTCCGGCAACGAGAATTTGCCGCGGAGCGCGGCCTCGATACAGGAGGCGGCGAAGCCTCAGGCCGCGGCCCGCGCCAAGACCGCCGGCGCCGATCCCGGCTGGAAGGTGCCGTCCCCCCAGGGCATCACCCTCGAGACGCACG